>FZLR01000099.1 GCA_900197615.1 Rhodospirillaceae bacterium Spongia-Bin9 | reverse complement strand
CCGGCTTTGCCATCGGCGGGCCGATCGGCGCGCTGATCGGCGTCGGCGCCGGCCATGTCGCCGACCGCACCATGCAGACCCTGTCCGGCCAGGCGCCGGGCGGGCGGATGGCGCGGCAGATCGCGTTCACCACCGCGGTCGTCGTGCTCGGCGCCAAGATGGCCAAGGCCGACGGCGTCGTGACCCGGGACGAGATCGCCGCCTTCCGGGAAGTCTTCCAGGTGCCGTCCGGCGACGTCAAACAGGTCGCCCGCCTGTTCGACATCGCCAAGCAGGACGCCGCGGGCTTCGAACCCTATGCCCGGCAGCTCCGCGACATGTTCCGCGGCGAGCCGGCGATCCTGGAAGCCCTGCTCGACGCCCTGTTCCACATCGCCAAGGCCGACGGCCAGTATCATCCCGGAGAGAAGGCGTGGCTGGAAGAGGTCGCCGGCCTGTTCGGCTTCTCGGAAGCGGATTTCCGGCGCATCGAGGCCAAGCACACCGTGCGGCCGGAGGACGACCCCTACACCATTCTCGGCATCGACCCGGACGCGGGCGACGACGAAGCCCGGGCCGCATGGCGCGCCCAGATTCGCGAGCATCATCCGGACAAGCTGATCGCCGAAGGCCTGCCCCAGGAATTCATCGATGCCGCCAACGATCACATCGCCAAGATCAACGCGGCCTGGGACGCAATCAGGAAGGAACGGGGGCTGACGTGACGGGGCGGTGACGGGGCGGGGACGCGGCTGGTCTACATGTCCCGCCATCTCTCGCTGGCAATTCTCGAAATCCTCGTCCATACCGGAGCGGACAACCTGCCTGACGGATTCGTCAAACTGCAAATCTCGATCCCCGAAGACATCCGCCGGGAAAGCCGCGCCGCATCGGACCTGCCAGCGCGCTGGGGCGACGACACGACCCGCGACACGCAATCCGTGGGCGACCACTGGGTTGCCGGCGCCCGGTCGGCGGCGTCGCAGCTGCCGTCGGCCATCGTGCCGGAAGAGGAGAATGTCGTTGTCAATCCCCGGCACGCCGATGCCGGCCGGATCGCCGTCCTTTCGCAAACGCCGCTTCATATCGATTCGCGGCCGATCCACGGCGGTTCCTGAACCATGCCGCCGCCGCTGCTTTCCCTGCGCGACGCCACCATCGGTTTCGGCGGCCCGCCCCTGTTCGAGGGGCTGACCCTGCATATCGCCCGCGGCGACATCGCCTGCCTGGTCGGCCGCAACGGCTGCGGGAAATCGACCCTCCTGAAACTGATCGCCGGCGAACTGGATCCCGAGACCGGCGAACGCTACGCCGAACCGGGCCTGACGGTCGCCTATCTGGCCCAGGAGCCCGCCATGCCGGCGGGCGCCAGCGTGTACGACTGGGTCTCGGCCGATATCGCGCACGGCCGGCCGCAGGAGGTTCATCCCCGTCATATCGTCGAGGCGGCGCTGTCCCTGTTCGAGCTGGACGGCCGGCGCGATGTCGGCAGCCTGTCCGGCGGCGAGCGGCGCCGGGCGGCGCTGGCCCAGGTTTTCGCCGATCCGCCGGACCTGCTGCTGCTCGACGAGCCGACCAACCACCTGGACATCGCGACCATCCGGTGGCTCGAAGGCGCGGTGCGGAAATTCCGGGGCGCCGCGCTGGTCGTGAGCCACGACCGCACCTTCCTTGCCAACGTCACCAACAGCATCCTGTGGCTGGAAAGAGGCCGCCTGCGCCAGACCGCCCAGGGCTTCGGCGCGTTCGACGACTGGTGCGAGCAGGTGCTGGACGAGGAAGCGCGCGAGGCCCAGCGCCTCGACAGCCGGCTGCGCGACGAGGCGCGCTGGCTGTTGCGCGGGGTGACGGCGCGGCGGCGGCGCAACCAGGGCCGGCTGCGCAAGCTGGAGGAAATGCGCGCCGCCCGGTCCGCCCTGCTCAACGATACCGGCCGCATCCGGGCCAAGATCGACGATGGCGAGGTGCGCAGCAAGCTGGTCGTCGAGGCCCGGGACATCGCCAAGCGCTTCGGTCCGGCAGGCAGCGGGGACGCCCGCACCCTCGTGGACGGCTTCTCGACACGCATCCTGCGCGGCGACCGGATCGGCATCATCGGGCCGAACGGCGCGGGCAAGACGACCCTGCTCAAGATGCTGATCGGCGAAATGAAGCCGGACAGCGGCCATGTCCGTGTCGGCAAGGCGCTGACCCTTGCCTATTTCGATCAGGAGCGCAGCCTGCTGGACCCGAAAGCCACGCTGAAGAGCACGCTCTGCGAATCCGGCGGCGACATGGTCCGGGTCGGCGGTTCGATGCGCCATGTGCGCGGCTACCTGAAGGACTGGCTATTCGATCCGCGCGAGGCCGAAGCGCGGGTGGCGACGCTCTCCGGCGGCCAGGGCAACCGGCTGATGCTCGCCAAGATCCTGGCGACGCCGAGCGACCTGCTGATCCTGGACGAGCCGACCAACGACCTGGACATGGACACGCTCGATCTGCTGCAGGGCCTGCTGTCCGACTATGCCGGCACGCTTATCCTGGTCAGCCACGATCGCGACTTCCTCGACAAGACGGTGAGCAGCACTATCGTTCTGGAGGGCGACGGCACGGTCCGGGAATATGCCGGCGGCTATGCCGACTATCTGGTCCAGCGCCGGGACGCGCCGTTGCGAAAATCCGGCCCGGCGGCGAGTGCGCCCAAGAAAGCCGGCACGAAAACGGCGGCCGACGCACCCGCCAAACCGCGGACGGTTACGCGGCTGAGCTACAAGGACCGGCGCGCGCTCGACCTGCTGCCGGACCGGATGGCTGCACTGGAAGCGGAGATCGCAGCGCTGGAAGCCGAGTTGTCCGACAGCGGCCTGTACGGCGCCGATCCCGACCGGTTCGCCCAAGCGGCGGCGCGCCTCGAGGCGGCCCGGCAAGAACTGTCCGCGGCCGAGGAGCGCTGGCTGACCCTCGAGGCCCGGCGCGAGGAAATCGATGCGGCGCGCCGGGCGGCGGAGGCGACCGCGGCGTGAGACATGCCCGATGCGTTTGAGCCACGCCGCCATCCTGTTCGGCGTCATGGTGCTGTGGGGCCTGAACTTCGTGGCCGCCAAATTCGGCTTCCGGGAATTGGAACCGATGTTCCTGTTGAGCCTCCGGTTCCTGGCGATGGGGCTGGTGCTGATCCCCTTCGTCAGCATCCCCCGCGGAAAGATGGTCCATGTGCTCGGCCTGTCCTTCACCCTGGGCTCGCTGCACTTCGGGCTGATGTTCACCGGCGTCGCCGGCGTCGACGCCGTCGTGGCGGCGATCGCGATCCAGCTCCAGGTGCCGTTCGCCTCGATTCTCGCGGCGATCCTGTTCAAGGACTATCTGGGCTGGCGGCGCATGCTCGGCATGGTCGGCGCCTTCGCCGGCATCGTGCTGATCGCCGGCGAGCCGCGCATGGAATCGAGCCTGTTCCATCTCGGGCTGGTCGTCGTCGCCTCGCTGGTCTTCGCGACTTCGAACATCCAGGTGAAGGCGATGGGCGATGCGCCGCCGCTGGGCGTGCTGGGCTGGAGCAGCCTGTTCGCGGCGCCGCAACTGTTCGTGCTCTCGCTGGTTTTCGAGGACAACCACTGGCGCGATTTCCAGGCCGCCGGCCTCTACGGCTGGGGCGCGGTGGCTTATATGACGGTCTGCGTCGGCCTGATCGGCTACGGCATCTGGTATTCTCTCATGCGGCGCTACACGGTGAACCAGATCATGCCCTTCACCCTGCTCGTGCCGGTCTTCGGCGTCATGGGCGGCGTCTGGGTCCTGGGCGAGCAGATGAGCTGGCAGGTGATCGCCGGCACCGTCGTGACCATGGCCGGGGTGGCGGTGATCGTCCTGCGCCGGCCGGGTACGGCGGACGCGCCGCTCAAGACCTGATCCGCCCGAAAGACCGACCCCAACCCCGACACCGACCCGGACCCCGGAAATGCGTATCGTCGACCGTCCCTCCCCCAACCATAACGAACGGCCCGGCGGCCGGGCGCCGGACATGCTGGTGCTGCACTATACGGGCATGCGATCCGCAGCCGAGGCGCTGGACCGGCTGTGCGATCCGGCAGCGCAGGTCAGCGCGCACTACACGGTCGACGAGGACGGCGCCGTGTTTGCCCATGTGCCGGAGGCGCTACGCGCCTGGCATGCCGGCGTCGCATTCTGGCAGGGCGAGACCGATGTAAACGGAGCTTCGGTCGGCATCGAGATCGTCAATCCCGGCCACGAGTTCGGCTACCGGCCGTTCCCGGCGGCGCAGATGCAAGCGGTCGTTGCCTTGTCCAAAGAGATTGTGGAGCGCTATCGCATCCGCCCGCTGCGCGCGGTCGGCCACAGCGATGTTGCGCCGGAGCGCAAGACCGACCCCGGCGAACTGTTCGACTGGCCGATGCTGGCGGCGGCCGGCGTGGGTTACTGGCCCGACGCCGGCGCCGTGCGGGCGCGGATCGAGGCGGCTGGCGCGGCCGACCTGAAAGCGCTCGGCCGGAACCTCGGGCGCATCGGCTATCGCTGGCCCAAAGCTCCCGAAACATCGAAATCGGACGAGCCGGCGCGGATGGCAGTCGTCGCCGCCTTCCAGCGTCGCTTCCGGCCGGCGTCGGTGACGGGCGCCGCCGATCCGGAAACCGCCGCCCTGGCTGCGGTCGTCGCCGCTACAGTGTAGGACGAACGCCTTGACCCGAACCGGCCGGGTAACGATGTTGACAGGGCCAGACGGCCGGATGGCCGCGCCCTGCCAATGGGGAAACCCGGCAGGGTGAGGAAAGTCCGGGCTCCACGGAAACACGGTGCCGGGTAACGCCCGGCGGGGGCGACCCCCGAGACAGCGCCGCAGAAAGCAAACCGCCCCGCATCGGGCGGGGCAAGGGTGAAAGGGTGCGGTAAGAGCGCACCGCGCGGCTGGCAACAGGCGCGGCACGGCAAGCCTCACCGGGAGCAAGACCGAATAGGAACGGCGTGGGCGTGCTCCGGTTTGCCCCGGGCGTGTCCAGGCGGGTTTTCGCGCCGCCGTACGGGTAGGTCGCGAGAGGCAGCCGGCGACGGCTGTCCCAGATGAATGGCCATCCCCCCGGTTTCGCCGGGGGACAGAACCCGGCTTACAGGCCGTCTGGCGCCGGCCGCGCTGCCGAAAGGGGCGAAGCAGCCCCGCACCGGAATTTTCGAATACTGCGGATTTACCGCCGGCCTCCGGCGACCGCTCCCGATGCCACATATAGATGTTTTGGACATGCCAAACGCTTGATTTGCCAAGAATTTCTAATCTTCCCAGCATTGACTTCCATTAAATCCCATGATATCCCATAAATCGTCATGGAAGATCGGCTCAGTGCGACCGAACCGACTCCACGAGAGAGATAAACCGGGCAGGCCCCTTCGCCGGCGGCACTGCCGAAAGCGGGGGCACGGGTTCGTATGGCGTCGTTTATCGGCACGTTTACGAACAGGGTGGACAGGAAAGGGCGTGTTTCCGTGCCTGCACGGTTTCGTGCCGCCCTTGCTGCGACGCCTGCGGCCGGCGCCTTCAACGGCGTCGTCGTGTCCCCGAACGGCGGACTGGGCGCGATCGACGCCTGCGACAGTCAGCGGATCGAGGACACGATCGAACGGCTCGATACGCGGGACGGCCTGACTCCGGAAGAGCAGCAGGCAATCGAACTCGTTCTGTCGGACTCCGAAGAGCTGCCCTTCGACGGCGAGGGCCGGATCATTTTGCCGGAGCGCCTGATCGCGCTTTCCGGAATCGGCGACAAGGCCGTTTTCGTCGGCATCGGCAGGGTTTTCCAGATCTGGTCGCCTGAGCGCCGACAGGCCTGGCAGGCCGAGGCGGCCCAAGGCCCGCACGGCCAGATCGGCCTGAAAGACCTGTGGTCGCTCGGGGCCGGAGGCGCTGCATGACCGCCGCCCATACCCCCGTTCTGTTGAAGGAGGCGATCGGGGCGCTCTCGCCCGAGCCCGGCGGCGCCTATGTCGACGGCACTTTCGGCGCCGGCGGCTACACTGTCGCGATCCTCGAGGCGGCCGATTGCCGGGTGACAGCCATAGACTGCGATCCGGACGCTATCGAGCGGGGCCGGGCGCTCCGGGACCGGTATTGCGACCGGCTGACCCTGATCGAAGGCCGTTTCGGCGACATGGACCGTCTGGTCCGCGCAGTCAGCGACGGGCCGGTCGACGGGGTCGCTCTCGATATCGGCGTGTCCTCGCCGCAGATCGACACCCCCGGCCGCGGCTTTTCCTTCCGCCACGACGGCCCGCTCGATATGCGCATGAGCCGCTCCGGGCCGACTGCCGCCGAGGTGGTCAACCGGGCCGCCGAAGCGGACCTGTCGAAGATCGTTTACACGCTGGGCGAGGAACGCGCGGCCCGCCGCATCGCCCGGGCCATCGTCGACGCGCGGCGCAGCGCTGCGATAGAGCGGACGCTCCAGCTTGCCGACATCGTTCGCTCGGTCATGCCTGCATCTGCCGGCGGCATCGACCCGGCAACCCGCACCTTCCAGGCTCTGCGCCTCTATGTGAATGGCGAACTGGACGAGCTCGACCGCGGTCTGCGCTGCGCCGAACGCCTGTTGCGGCCCGGCGGGCGACTCGCCGTGGTCTGCTTTCATTCCCTTGAGGACCGGCGCGTGAAACGGTTCCTGCGCGACCGCAGTGCCGACGCGCCGCGCGGCTCGCGCCACCGGCCGGAACCCGCCGGACGGCGCACCCCGACATTCCGGCTTCTGCATCGCCGGGCGATTACGCCGACGGCCGCCGAAATCGCCGCCAATCCGCGGGCGCGGTCGTCCCGACTTCGCGCCGCAGAGCGGACGGACGGCCCGGCATGGGCCGACAATGCAGCCGGCATTCCGGCCGGAGGCGCCGCATGATCCGTTGGAACACGATCGTGCTGCTGGTGCTCCTGAGCGGCCTGACCGGCGCGCTGTTTCTGGTCAAGCATCAGGTCCAGAACCTGGAACGGCAGATCGCTCAGGTCGAGAAGAACGTCCGGTCCTACCGGAACAATATCCGGATTCTGCAGGCGGAATGGACCCTGCTGACCTCGCCGCAACGTCTCGGGCGTTTGCCGCGGCCGGACGGACTGGCGCCGCTCGCCGGCGGTCAGTTCAAGCGTTTTTCGGACCTGCCCGATACCTTCGTCGCGCAGTTCGCCTCGATCGACGAGGGCCGGGCGCCGGACAAGACGACCCGGGCGGTTGCCGCCAGGGCGAGGAAGCTGCGATGAGCCGCCGGCTTCGCGATCTGTGCCGCCCGCACGCCAAGTCCGCCCGGTGCCGACCGGGCGAAATGCATTTGGAAGGCGAGGCCGGCAAGGCAATTTCCATGGCGCGCCGACGGTTAATCGTCGCCGGCATTGTTTTCCTGCTCGCGTTCTGTGCGATCGGCTACCGCCTTGTCGATCTGAGCGTGATCCGTGCCGGGGCCGAGGCCGAACGCGCCAAACTGGCGGCGAAAAAGGCCCTTCCGACCGGCCATCGCGCCGATATCGTCGATCGCAACGGCGTTGTGCTCGCGACCAGCATCGGAACCTGGTCGATTTACGCCGACCCGTCGCTGGTCATCGATCCGGGCCGGACGGCCCGCATTCTGGCCCACATTTTCCCGAAGCAGAATGTTCGTAAGCTAAAGGCGAAGCTGCGCCGGAAAGGCCGTTTCGTCTGGATCAGACGGCAGGCGTCGCCGGCCGACTACCAGCAGATTCTGCGTTTCGGGCTGGCCGGAATCCACGCGCGGCCCGATCTGCGCCGGGTCTATCCGCAGCGGGCGCTTGTCGCACACATTGTCGGCAGCAGCGATGTCGACAACAAGGGAACCGCGGGCGTCGAAGCCAAGATGGACAAGCGTATCCGGACCGCCGCCCGGCCGCTCAGCCTGTCGATAGATTTGCGCGTCCAGGTCGCCGTTCGGGACATCCTGGCCCGGTCGATCGGATACTGGCGGGCGCTCGGCGGCGCCGCGCTGGTCATGGATGTGAGAACCGGCGAAATCCCGGCAATGGTCTCGCTCCCGGACTATGACCCCGAAAATCCGCAGCGCGCCCCGAAAAAGGCCAGATTCAACCGCAACACCCTGGGCGTGTACGAACTCGGCTCGGTCTTCAAGGTTCTGAACACCGCAATGGCGCTCGACTATCGCGTTACCCATCTGCGCGAAACGTTCCGGGTCCACAAGCCGCTTCCCGCCGGCCGGCGCTTCATTCGCGATTCCCATCCGATCGCGAGACCGATCGATACGGGTGCCATCCTGGTCAAGTCGTCCAACATCGGCTCGGCCATGATCGCCCAGCGGATCGGCGGCAAACGCCAGAAGGCGTTCCTCCGCAAGGCGGGGATGCTCAAGAGAATACCGCTGGAACTGCCCGAAGCCGGCCAGCCGCTGTATCCCCGGCGCTGGCGGCCGGTCAACACGCTGACCATTTCGTTCGGCCACGGCATTGCCGTCACGCCTGTCCACCTGGTCGCCGCGGTCGGCGGCATCGTCAATGACGGCGTCATGGTACAGCCGACCCTGCTCAAACGGGAAAACCGCCGGCCCCTATCCCAGCGGCGCATCGTATCGTCGAAGACCAGCAGAATTTTGCGCACCCTGATGCGCCGTGTCGTTACGGAAGGCACGGGCAAGCGGGCAAACGCCGAAGGGTACCGGGTCGGCGGCAAGACCGGCACGGCGGAAAAGGCGGGGCGCGGCGGCTACCGGCGCAAGGCGCTGTTGTCGTCGTTCGTCGCTGCCTTCCCGATGAACCGGCCGCGCTATGTGCTGCTGGTCTCGCTCGACGAACCGAAGGGCAACAAGAAGAGCCACGGCTATGCGACCGCGGGCTGGGTCGCGGCGCCGGCGGCAAAGCAGATCATCGAACGGATCGCGCCGATACTGAGGGTCGCCCGTCAGGCCGAGGAACGGCGCAAAACGCGAAAGCAGCTTCTGGCCAGCGCCCGGAAAAAGGAACGCCGCGGCGCGGCTTCGGGCGGGAGCCGGCGATGAAGCTCGCCGCGCTGATGGCCGAACGCACGGGCCGGTCCGCCACGGCGCATTGGGACCCGGCGTTCGGCGAGATCGATATCGCCGGCCTGAGCGCCGACTCGCGGCAGGTTGCGCAGGGCTATCTGTTCGCAGCGCTGCCGGGCGCGCGACTCGACGGCCGGCGCTTCATTCCCAATGCCCTCAACGCCGGCGCGGCGGCCGTCCTTTCGACGATGGACGTGACCCCGGACACCCTGGACGGCGCCGCCGCCGCGTTGATCACCGATCCCCAGCCGCGCCGGCAGCTCGCCTGGATGGCGGACCGGTTCTTCGACGCCCAGCCGGCGACCCAGGCTGCCGTGACCGGCACGAATGGCAAGACGTCCGTCGTCTCCTTCCTGCAGCAGATCTGGTCGGCCGCCGGGCGCAACGCAGCAACCATGGGAACGCTGGGCATCCGCGGCCCGGGCATCGGGCGCCGCGGCGCGTTGACGACACCCGATCCGGTCTCGCTGCACCGCGACCTCGCCGCGCTGAGCCGGGACGGAATCGAGTGCCTGGCGGTCGAAGCCTCGAGCCACGGCCTGGACCAGTTCCGGCTCGACGGGCTGCACCTGCAGGCCGCCGGCTTCACCGGCCTCGGCCGCGACCATATCGATTACCACGGTTCGATGGACGCCTATCTGGCGAGCAAGCTGCGGCTGTTCACCGACCTCATGCCGGCGGGCGGCACGGCCGTCGTCAACGCCGACAGCCAGGTTTTCGACCGGGTTCGGCGGGCCTGCGAACAAGCGAAGCTCAGGGTCGTCAGCTACGGCCGCGCGGCCGAGGACATCGTCTTGCGCGCCTGGACGCCGAGACCGGGCGGCCAGCACCTCGATATCGCGCTGTACGGCAAGGCCGCGACGGTCGAACTGCCGCTCTTCGGCGAATTTCAGGCCTGGAACGCCCTGTGCGCGCTGGGACTGGCGACGGCGACCGGAGTCGCGCCAGCCGTAGGGCTGGACGCCATGCAGCGCCTGCGCGGCGCGCCCGGCCGGCTGGAACATGTCGGCTCCCGGCGCAACGGCGCGGCGATCTATGTCGATTACGCCCACACGCCGGACGCTCTGGAAACCGTGCTCAACGCGGTGCGGCCCCACACGGAAGGCGCCCTGGCCGCGGTGTTCGGCTGCGGCGGCGACCGCGATGCCGGCAAGCGGGCACTCATGGGCGCCGCCGCGCACAGACTTGCCGACCGGGCGATCGTCACCGACGACAATCCGCGCAGCGAGACTCCTTCGGCCATCCGCGCCGCGATCCTTCCGGCCTGCCCCGGCGCCGGCGAAATCGGCGACCGGCGCGAGGCGATCTTCGCCGCCGTGTCGTCCCTGGCCGCCGCCGACACCCTGGTGATCGCCGGCAAGGGCCACGAGCAAGGCCAGATCGTCGGAGAAACGACGCTTCCCTTCGATGACGCGGCCGTTGCCCGCGCGGCAATCGCCGCAGCGGACGCAGAAGCGGACGCAACCGGGGGCACAGCTGGGGAGGGCGCGGCATGAGCGCGGCCCTCTGGACTGCAGCGGAAGCCGCGGCGGCAACTCGCGGCCGGGCGCCGGCGTCGGCCGCCGGCAGCTGGTCGGCGACCGGCGTGTCGATCGACAGCCGGACGATCGCGACGGGCGATCTGTTCGTCGCGCTGCAAGGCCCGATCTTCGACGGCCACGATTTCGCCGGCACGGCCTTCGCCGCCGGCGCCGCCGCGGCCCTGGTGCACCGCACGGTCGAGCCGGCCGGCCCGGCGCTCATGGTCCGCGACACAAGGAAAGGTCTCGAGGATCTGGGTCGGGCCGCTCGCGGCCGCTGCAACGGCAAGATCGTTGCAGTGACCGGCAGCGTCGGCAAGACCGGCGTGAAGGAAAGCCTGCGAACCTTGCTGTCCCGGCAAGGCAAGACCTATGCGACGGCCGGCAACCTGAACAATCATTGGGGCGCGCCGCTGTCGCTCGCCCGCCTGCCCCGCTCGGCCGCCTTTGGCGTGTTCGAACTGGGCATGAGCAACCCCGGCGAATTGGCGCCGCTCTCCCGGCTGGTCCGCCCGCATGTCGCGCTGATCACGACGGTGGCGCCGGTGCATGTCGAATTCTTCGACAGCGTCGAGGCGGTGGCCGAAGCGAAGGCGGAGATTTTCCAGGGCGTGGTCGAGGGCGGCGCTGCGGTTCTGCCGCGCGACAACGACCATTTCGACCTGCTCGATATCCGCGCCGCCGAGGCCGGCATCGCGCGCCGCGTATCGTTCGGCGTGCGTCCGGAAGCGGATGTCCGGCTGCTGGCCTCGATCATGGATGCCGACGGCAGCGATGTGACCGCCTCAGCGTTCGGGACGCGCCTGAACTTCCGCGTCGGCGTGCCGGGGCATCACTGGGTGGTCAACGCCCTCGGTATGCTGGCGGCCGTCCGCGAGGCCGGCGCCGATATCGCCGCAGCAGCCGCAGCCATGGCCGCGCTGAAGGCGCCGGCGGGGCGCGGGGTGCGCCGGACTGTCCGTCTGCCGGCGGACAGCTTCGACCTGTTAGATGAGAGTTACAATGCCAGCCCGGCGGCCATGCGCGCGGCGTTCGAAACGCTGATGCTCGCCAATCCGCGCGGCGGCGGACGGCGCATCGCCGTGCTGGGCGACATGCGCGAGCTGGGCGACGACGGGCCGGCCCTGCATGCCGGGCTCGCCGACGATCTGGTCGACGCGAATATCGACCTGCTGTTCAGCGCCGGGCCGTTGATGCACCACCTGTACGAAGCCGTGCCGGCGGCGCGGCGCGGCTATCATGCGGCCGATTCGGAAGCGTTGATTCCGGCAGTGACCGCAGCCGTGCAGGCCGGCGACGTGGTGTGCGTAAAGGGTTCTCTCGGCAGCCGGATGAAGCCGGTGGTCGACGCGCTGATCGCGCTGGAGAATTGCAGCGGGGAGGCCGGCGGCGATGCTGCTTGAACTCCTGCTGCCGCTGTCGTCGGAATTCAGCCCGCTCCGGCTATTCCAGTACCTGACCTTCCGGTCGGGCGGCGCGCTGATGACGGCGCTGATTATCGGCCTGGTGCTCGGACCGGCGACCATCCGCTGGCTGAAGCGGCGACAGGCCGAAGGCCAGCCGATCCGCGACGACGGCCCGGAATCGCATTTCAAAAAACGCGGCACGCCGACGATGGGCGGCGTTCTCATCCTGCTGTCGGTCGCGATTTCCACCCTTCTGTGGATGGATCTGGGCAACGGCTATGTCTGGAGCGTGCTGATCGTCACGCTCGGCTTCGGCTTGCTCGGCTTCTACGACGATTACCGGAAACTGACCAAACGCTCCTCGAAGGGCATGCCGAGCAAGCTGAAATTTGCCGGGCAGATCCTCATCTCCGTCGTCGCGACCTATTGGATCATGCAGCTCGGCTGGGAGGCCCAGTTCAAGTACCAGGTC
Source organism: Rhodospirillaceae bacterium Spongia-Bin9 (assembly GCA_900197615.1). Classification (GTDB taxonomy): domain Bacteria; phylum Pseudomonadota; class Alphaproteobacteria; order Bin65; family Bin65; genus Bin65. Next base: position 1,436 of record FZLR01000099.1, on the reverse strand, counting down.
AGCGCAGACCTGCCGCTGGCGACCGGCCTGTCGATCCCGTTTCTCAAAGGCTACCTGCTCGATCTCGGCAACTTCCTGTTCATCGTATTCGCCGGCTGCGTCATGGTCGGGGCGTCGAACGCGGTGAACCTGACGGACGGTCTGGACGGGCTGGCGATCGTCCCGGTCATGATCGCGGCCGGCGTGTTCGGTCTGATCGCCTATCTGGCCGGCAACGCCGTATTTTCGAACTATCTGCAGATCACCTTCGTCCCCGGCACCGGCGAACTGGCGGTCTTCTGCGGGTCGCTGGTCGGCGCCGCGCTGGGCTTTCTGTGGTTCAACGCGCCGCCGGCAATGGTATTCATGGGCGACACCGGCTCGCTGTCGATGGGCGGGGCGCTCGGCGCGATCGCAGTCGCCGTTAAGCATGAGCTCGTGCTGGCGATCGTCGGCGGCCTGTTCGTCCTCGAGACCCTTTCCGTCATCGTCCAGGTCGCCTCGTTCAAGCTGACTGGAAAGCGTGTCTTCCGCATGGCGCCGATCCACCATCACTTCGAGCAGAAGGGATGGCAGGAACCGACAATCGTTGTGCGGTTCTGGATCATCGCCGCGGTGCTGGCGATCGTCGGCCTCTCAACGCTGAAGCTGCGGTAGGCGCCATGATCCCGGTCCCCTCCTTCGCCAACAAGCGGGTTGCCGTCATGGGCCTCGGCGTTGCCGGGCTGGCGACGGCGCGCGCCCTGGCGCAGAGCGGCGCCGAGGTGCTGGCCTGGGACGATGCCGAATCCGGGCGGGAAAGCGCCGCATCGGCCGGCATCGCCGCGACCGATCTGGGCGCCGTCGCCTGGACAGCAGACCTGCCGCTGATCCTGAGCCCCGGCATTCCGGATACGTATCCGGCGCCGCACCCGGTCGCTGCCAAGGCGCGCGCCGCCGACGCAGAAATCCTGTGCGACATCGAATTGCTGGCCCGGTCGGTGCCGGCTGCGACCTGCGTGACCGTGACCGGCACCAACGGCAAGTCGACCACGACAGCGCTGATCGGCCATATCCTGCGTTCGGTCGGACGCAGGGTTGAAATCGGCGGAAATTTCGGGCCGCCCGCCCTCGGCCTGGAGCCGCTGGGCGCCGGCGGAATCTATGTCCTCGAACTGTCGTCCTATCAACTGGACCGGACCTACAGCCTGCGGGCCCAGGCCGTTGTTCTCCTGAATATTGCCGAAGACCATCTCGAACGGCACGGCGGCCTGGACGGCTATGTCGCCGCCAAGCGCCGGTCCTTCGATCTCTCGACTCCGGATGCAACCGTCATCGTCGGAATCGACGCCCCGATGGCCGCCGGCCTCGCCGACCGGGTAGAGGAAACCGGTCGCAGCGCGATCCGCGTTTCGGGCCGGAGACAGATCGACGGCGGCGTGGGCGTGCGGGACGGCGCGTTGCGCGACGACACGGGG
>FZLR01000174.1 GCA_900197615.1 Rhodospirillaceae bacterium Spongia-Bin9 | reverse complement strand
GCCTGGGCGCGCAGGTGACGCAGCTTTACCGGGGCGAGCGTTTCCTGCGCGGCTTCGACGACGATGTCCGGGAATTCCTGGCCGACGAGATGGTCAAGAAAGGCGTCGATCTGCGTTTCAACGCCGATGTCCGGCGGGTGACGCGGCAGCCGGACGGCGCCTTTATCGCAGAACTCAACGACGGCGGCGCGCTGGAGACCGATCTGGTCATGTACGCCACCGGCCGGGTGCCGAATACCGGCGGCTTGGGGCTTGCGGCAGCCGGCGTGGCGACCGGCCGGGCAGGGGCCGTAACCGTCGATGCCGGCTGGCAGACCGGTGTCGACAACATATACGCCATCGGCGACGTCACCGACCGGATCCAGCTCACGCCCGTGGCGATCCAGGAAGGTCATGCGCTGGCCGATTCTTTGTTCAATCCATCCGGAAAGACCGTCGGTTACGAGTTTGTTCCATCGGCGGTTTTCAGTCAGCCGGAGATCGGGACGGTCGGCTACACCGAAGCCGACGCGCGGGCGAAATTCGGCGCGCTCGACATCTACCGCTCCACCTTCCGGCCCATGAAACACACGCTGTCCGGCCGCGACGAACGGGGGCTGATGAAGCTGGTCGTCGTGCGCGGGACCCAGCGGGTCGTCGGCCTCCATGTCGTCGGCCCGGGCGCCGGCGAGATGACCCAGGGCTTCGCCGTGGCGATCGTCATGGGCGCCACCAAGCAGGATTTCGACGCCACCATCGGCATTCATCCGACGGCGGCCGAGGAACTGGTGACCATGCGCGAGCCGGTTCCCGATCCGCTGCAACAGGCCGCCGAATAGCACAGGTTCCGACCGGCCGGAGCGTCGAGAAGTTTCTGCCGGCGCCGCGGCGGTTGAAAGCTGCGCCGAACGCGGCTTTACTGCCGGTGCAAAATCAGGAGGAGATCCAGCCCCATGCCGGAAGGTTCCATCGTCGTCAGCCCGGAGGGCATAGCCGACAAGGTCGTCGCCATCCGCGAGAAATGGCACACCAAGAAACACCCGTTTTTCCAGGCTATGCTCGACGGCTCGCTGCCGCTGCGCGCCCTTGGCGTGTACATGGCCCAGCATCTGAAATTCGTGAACTATGTCGTGCCGTCCTTCGGCTTTCTCTACTGGCGCGGCCCGTCGGACATCCGGCGCATGATCGCCGAGAATATGGCCGAGGAAGAAGGCCTGATGGCGATACCCAAGCCCGGCCACGAGCCGCACGACCATTTCGAGATGATTACCGATTTCTGCCGCCATGCCGGGCTGTCGGACGAGGAAATCGAAAATATGCAGCCGACGCCCGGCTGGTGGGCGCGGACCCTGCACTACTGCCATGTCAACCGGGAGGAGCCTCTCGGCGTGGCGCTGGCCATGGCCTCGACCCAGGAGGGCCAGCAGGTCGCGCTCAACAACGAGATCACCATTCCGTCCTTCGCCAAGCACTACGGCCTGACGAAGGACGATCCGGAAATCGGCTTCTTCGTCGAACATGCCGAAGCCGACCTGGAGCATTCCACCCGCCAGCTCGACCTGTGCGAGAAATACATCCAGACACCGGAAGACGCCGCCCGCGCGATCGAGGTCTGCGAGGTCGCCGTGCGCCTGCGCTGGGCCTCGACCAACGATATCTGGCGTCAGCAAGTGCTCGGCGAGACGGATATGCTGCCGGAGGGCGTCAGCGGCTGACGGCGCGGGCTTCGCTCCCGATTTCCGGCAGGAGTGCGCCGATCCGGTCCGCGGCGGTCTTGTAGTCGGCCAGCCCGAAAAGGGCGCGGTCGGCCTCGGTGAAATCGGCCATTGCGTCCTGCAAGGCAGCGATAGCCTCACTCATCCGCGGCGGATAGCCGGCGTCGGAGACCGCCTCGCCGGCAAAGCGCATTTCGGCGGCGCGCCGCCTTCCGTGACGCAGGACCCGCTCGAACGTATAGTCGGCCCTGGCGGCCCAGTCGATTTCCGGATCGCTCTTTTGCAGCGAGGCGAGGACGGCACCGTCCGCCCCGTATTGCCGGGCGGCCAGCATGCTCTCCACGAGGATCGCCTCGAACCCCTTGACGATCACGCTGCGGCACAGCTTGACCGCCGCCGCGGCGCCGAACCGCTCGCCGACGACGGCCAGAACCATGCCGTATGGGCCGAGGATTTCCTGCGCTTGCGCTGCCGCTGGACCGGCCAGCAGGACTTCGCTCGCAACGCCGTTCTCGATCACCGGCTCCATGATCGTCGCTTCGACATAGCGGGCGCCGGTCGCCCCGACGATTGCCGCGCCGGTCTCCTTCTCGCGCGGCGAGACCGAGTTCATGTCCATGAACAACTGCCCGGCCTGCAAATGGCCCGCGGCTTCGGAGGCGACCGACCGGGCGGCGTCGGCCGGAACCAGCGAAAGGACGATACCGGCGCCGGCTATCGCCTCTCCCGCCGCCGCACAGGCCGCAACGCCGTCGGCCGCAGCGTTTTCCCGGATGGAAGCGCCTTCGGGCGTCGGTATCAGGATATCGTAGGTTGCGACGGTTGCGCCGGCCCGGGCCAGCCCGGCGCCGAAGGCGCGGCCGGCCTCGCCGTAACCGATGATGCCGATATGCGCTGCCATGCTATAGTCCTGTCTTCCGCGATGCCGGGCAGCAGTACTGTAGGTCGGCCCGGCCGCCGAAGGAACCGGCGGAATTTCCACCGGCCGGCATACCGGCGAAACGGCTGACAAAAGGAATACCGGTGTGAGATTTGTCGGGATCGAGGCTGCCGCCTATGGCGTAACCAACCTGCCGAAAGCGAAGCGTTTCTGGACCGATTTCGGGTTGGAGGAACGGGCGGCCGGCACGGCTTCGGCCGTTTTCGCGGCGACGAACGGATCGCGGGTCATTCTGAAGCGCCGCAGCGACCCGGCGTTGCCGCCGGCTGTGGAAGAAGGCTCGACCGTTCGCCTGATTTCCTGGGGGATGGAAACCGCCTCCGATGTCGAGGCCGTGCGGGAGCGGCTGGCCGACGCCGGCTGCCTTGCCGAAGGTCCGGGCGTGCGAACGGTCGACCCCGCCGGGTTCGCCCTCGAATTCGTCGTATCCGCCACCCGTATGCCCGAAGTGGCGCCGTCGCCCGCCAACGCGCCCCAGGATATCAACCGCGTCGATGCCCGCGCCGGCTTCTACAACCGGGCCGAACCACTGAAGATCGGCCATATCGTGCTCAATGTGCCGGACGCCGCCGCCGCCGCCGCCTTCTATCGCGAGGTTCTGGGCTTCCACCTGTCCGACGCCTACGACAATGGCAGCGTCTTCCTGCGCTGCGCACCGCGGCACAGCCATCACAACCTGTTCCTGCTGCAATCGCCGACTGGCCTGGCCGGTCTCAACCATCTGGCCTTTGCGGTGCGCGACATCCACGAGATGTTCGCCGGCGGGCAGCGCATGACGAACTGCGGCTGGAAGACTGCGGTCGGGCCCGGCCGGCACCGCATTTCCTCCTGTTACTTCTGGTATGTACACAATCCCTGCGGCGGCTTCGCCGAGTATTTCTGGGACGAGGATTACCTGACCGAGGACTGGGAACCCCAGCTCTGGACGCCGGGGCCGGAAGTCTTCGCCGAATGGATGCTGCCGAAGGGGCTGCCGCTCCGGAAGTCCCGCTCCGCCCGCTGATCCGGCGTACCGAAACCTGATCGGGACAGCGCGCCGCGGCCCGCGGCCTTGCGCCGTCCGGTAAATCCGCCTATCGCCCCAAGCGTCATGAATCGCGCTGTCTTGTTGGCTTTGCAGTTGGCCGCGCTGGCCGCGCCGGCGGTCGCCGCGGTGCCGGCTGAAGACCTGCCGGGGAATCTGTTCTGTCAGCAGGTGCTGAAACGCGGCTGGACGGTCTGCGCAACCACGGTGCGGCTGCCTCTCGCCCCGGAGAAACCGGGCGGACCGACCGTTTTCTTCCATCCGCGCCATGCTGCCGACGGCGATCCGAGGACCGCCTGGGCGCCGGGCCAGCGCGGCCTCAATCTCGGCAACTCGATTGAGATCCGCTTCGTCCGGGTCCGTCGCCTCCGCTACCTCACCCTGTGGAACGGCGACAGCCGGTCGCCCAAGGCCTGGGCCGATAACGGGCGGCTGCGCCAGGTGCTGATCCAGACATCGGATGGCCTCACCGACCGGGTGGATTTGGCCGAGCGCAACGGCGTGCAGATGGTGGTGCTGTCGCGGCCGGTGGATGCGGCCTGGATCCGTCTGATTGCGACAGCCGTGACGCCGGGCAAGCGCTACCGCCCCTTCGCGATCAGCGAGATCCAGCCGTCCGACGGCCAGCGCGAACTGGATGTGCCGGTGGTGAGCGCGGTCGCGGTCGACGACTGGCTGCCGGAGCCGCCTGCCGACGCGAACCGGGAGAGGGGCGGCGCGGAGCGGGGCGGGCATTCCAGCTCGACCGGCCGTCCATAGGGCCGAACCGGAAAAAATTGCCCCGGCCGGGGCCGGATCGCCTAGTCTGCCCGGCCATGACCGATCGAACCGATCCCGGCGGCTTCATCGCCCGCCACGGCCTGTGGACCGACGACCAGGCGCGTCTGGCCCGGGACGTCGCCGCGCGGGCCAGGGCCGAGAACCTTCAGCTTGTCCGGCTCGCCTGGTCCGACAGCCACGGCCATTGCCGGGCCAAGGCCCTGACCCTGCCGGCCTTCGAGGCCGCACTGATGGACGGCCACAACATCAACGTCGCGTTGTGGACCCTCGACGCCTCCGGCAGCCGTGTCTTCGCCTCCTTCACCCAAGGCGGCGGCATGAATTTGCCGGAAATGACGGGCTCCCCCAATCTGGTCGCAGTGCCCGACCCTTCGACCTTCCGGATCCTGCCCTGGGCGCCGGACGTGGGCTGGATCCTGTGCGACGAATATTTCCGCGACGGCACGCCCTTTCACTTCTCTGCGCGCCGCGTGCTGCGGCGCACGCTGGACGATCTGGCGGAGCGCAGCCTGGGTGCATTCGTCGGTATCGAGGTGGAGTGGTATCTGCTCAGGCTGCTGGACGCGACGCTGGGCGAGGAAAATATCGGCATCCTCGGGGAGCGCGGCCGGCCCTTGCCGGTGGCGCCGCTCGATTCCGGCTTCTCTTATCACAGCGAGAGCAACCTCGACCTGATGCAGCCGGCGCTGAGCGCGCTCGCCGGCCATTTCGATGCGCTGGGCCTCGGTCTGCGCTCGGTCGAGAACGAGTGGGGCGCCGGGCAGGTCGAATGCACCTTCGCGCCCGGGGAGGCGCTGCGGGCTGCCGACGACTATGTGCTGTTCCGCACGGCAACCCGGCAGATCTGCCGGCGTCTGGGCTACATGGCGAGCTTCATGGCGGCGCCGGGGCGCAGGGGCCTGTATCCGAGCGGCTGGCACCTGCACGTCTCGCTGTGCGACGACTCCGGCGTCAACGTCCTGACGCCGGACTCCGGTCCCGATTCTCAAACCGGCCCGCTGTCGTCGCTCGGCCGCAATTTTCTCGCCGGCCTGCTGGAGCACGCGTTGGAAGGTGTGGTTTTCGGCGCACCGACCGTCAACGGCTATCGCCGTTTCCGGCCCTACTCGCTGGCGCCGGACAGGGTGACTTGGGGCTACGACCACCGCGGCGCGACGGTGCGTGTGCTGGGCGGCGCGGGCGATCCGGCGACGCGGTACGAAATCCGCACCGGGGAACCGGCGGCCAACCCCTATCTCTTCATCGCCGCACAGGTCGCCGCCGGGTTGGACGGGGTGGCGCGGGCGGCCGAACCCTGGCCTGCCGACGACTCGCCCTATACGGCCGAACGGCCGTTGCTGCCGACCGGCCTGCCGGCGGCGCTGAAGGCGTTGGAGAGTTCGGCATTCTACCATGACGCTTTCGGTGCGGCCTATATCGACTATTATCTGGCCTTGAAACGCGCGGAGATGGCCCGCTTCGACGCTTTCCTCTCCGAAACCGGCGTCGATCCCGCCGCCGGCGTCACGGAGTGGGAGGTCAACGAGTATTTCGATGCGTTCTAGCGGGTTGCCGGGGAGGCGCCGATGACGACGCAGCAGAAACCGATCCTGCCCGAGCGGGTCTTCGACTTCGATTCCCTGGTCCACGAGGACAGGGTGCACCGGTCGCTCTATACCGACCCGGCGATCTTCGACCTGGAAATGACCCGCATCTTCGGCGCGGTCTGGGTCTACCTGGCCCATGAGAGCCAGGTGCCGCAGCCCAACGATTTCGTGCGCGCCCGGCTCGGCCGCCGCCCGCTCATCGTGGTGCGCGATTCGAACGGCGTCCTGCGTGCGCTCTACAACCGCTGCACCCACCGCGGCGCCACCGTCTGCCGCCGGGACAGGGGGTCGGCGAAGGCGTTCCAGTGCCCCTATCACGGCTGGACCTATCTCAACACCGGCAAGCTGTCCGGCGTGCCCTGGCCCGAGGGCTACAGCTGCGATTTTTCCCGGCCCGAATTCAACCTGATGCAGGTGCCGCGGGTCGAGAGCTATCGCGGCCTGATCTTCGCCACCCTGAACGCCGACGCGCCGGCGCTGACCGACTATCTCGGGCCGGTGCGGCGGCCGCTCGACGAATGGCTCGACCGCCATCCCGGCGGCGCGCTCGAGGTGCGCGAGGCCAACCGGCTGAAATTCAACGGCAACTGGAAGCTGCTCTACGACAATTCGGCCGACGGCTATCACGTCGTCTTCTCGCACCGCTCGCTGCTGATGATGGAGAACCGGTTTCAGGACGGAGACGGCAAGGGCATGTCCTATTACAGGGACAGCCCGGACAGCGGCCCGGTGAAGCTCTACTCCTTCCCCAACGCCCATCATTTCAAGGACAAGCGCGACGCGATTCCCAAGCGCCCCGGCGCCCTGTGGGCGATCGAGGGGCTGCATCCCGGCATGGAGCACTACGAGGCGGCCCTGCGCCGGGACTTCCCGGACCGGGCGGATGCCTTCCTCGACCTGGCGTCGTCGGAGCCGGTCAACATCAACGTGTTTCCGAACCTGCATATCCTGGGCAACCATATCCAGGTCAGCGAGCCCCTGTCGGTCACGGAGACGGCGACGACCTGGTACGGCACCGCCGTGGTCGATCCCGACGGCGAACTCGGCGCCGCGCTCGGCCCGGTCAACGCCCTGCGCATGCGCACCCAAGAGCAGTTCCCGAC
>FZLR01000084.1 GCA_900197615.1 Rhodospirillaceae bacterium Spongia-Bin9 | reverse complement strand
CATCAGCACCTTGGCGAAGGTGGACTTGCCGCAACCCGATTCGCCGACGATGGCGACGGTTTCGGCCTCCCGGGCGCGGAAGTCGAGCGCTTCGTTGGCCTTGACGGTCTTCTTCTCGCCGGGAAGGAACAGGCCGCCGGTTTCGATCTCATAATGCTTCTGCAACTGCTGCACATTGAGGACCACGTCGCCCGCCTCGACCGGATCGCCGGCGTCTGGCAGTTCCAGCGGCTTGGACCAGTCGATCTCGTTGAAGCGGGTGCACCGCACGGCGTGGCGCTCGCCGGCGCCGGTATCCTCCATCGGGATCAGGCCCTGGTCGCATCGGCCGGCTTCGAAATAGTCGCAACGCGGCCCGAAATAGCAGCCGTCCGGCCGGTCGTGGGGCAGCGGAAGCTGGCCGCGAATCGGCAGCAGCGGACGTGCATTCTTGTCGGCGCTGGGCAGCGGGATCGACGAGAACAGGCCACGCGTATAAGGGTGGCGCATATTGTTGAAGACGTCCGTGATGCTGCCGTTTTCCACGGCTTCGCCGGAATACATCACGGTCAGGCGGTCGCAGGTCTCCAGGATCAGGCCCAGATTGTGCGAAATGTAGATCATGGAGGTGCCGAATTCGGACGAGATTTCCTTGATCAGCTCGACGATGCCGGCTTCGACCGTGACATCGAGCGCCGTCGTCGGTTCGTCCAGCAGCAACAGTCTCGGGTTGGCGAGCAGCGCCATGGCGATCACCACGCGCTGCTGCTGGCCGCCCGAAATCTGGTGCGGGTAGGAATTCATGATCCGCAGCGGATCGGGCAGGCGCACCTTGGCGAGCATCTGCTCGGCCCGGTCGTAGGCCGCTTCCTTCGAGGTTTCCTCCTCGTGGTAGAGCGGCACCTCGGCAAGCTGCTCGCCGATCCGCATGGCCGGATTGAGCGAGGCCATCGGCTCCTGATAGACCATCGAAATTTTCGAGCCGCGAATCTGGCGCAATTCCTCCGCGCTCATGGTGCGCATGTCGCGCCCTTCGAACAGGATCTCCCCGTTCGTGATGCCGCCGTTCGTGCCCATATAGTTCATGACGGCGAGCGCGACCGTGGACTTGCCGCAGCCGGACTCGCCGACGATGCCGTGGGCCTCGCCGGGCATCAGCTTCAGGTTGAAATCCACGACCGCGGGGATCTCTCCGGCGCGGACGTAGTAGGAAATGCTGAGGTTCCGGCACTCCAGGACAGGAGTCGCGTCGTTCATGTCACTCTCCCGTCCCTAGTCGCGCAGGCTCATTTCGCGCAGACCGTCGGCCATCAGGTTGAAGCCCAGGATCAGGCTCGATACCGCCAGCGCCGGGATCAGCAGCATGTAGGAGAACTGCCAGACCATAAGGTTGGAGGCCTCCTTGATCATCAGGCCCCAATCGGGGTCCGGCGGCTGCAGGCCGAGGCCGAGGAATGTCAGCGTGGTGATCGCCACCGTCGTGTAGCCGAGGCGCAGACAGGCATCGACGATGATCGGCCCACGCACGTTGGGCAGCAGTTCCACCACCATGATGCGGAACGGATGCTCGCCGCGGGTCTGTGCGGCGAAGACATAGTCCCGCGTCTTGTTGTCGAGCGCGAGGCCGCGCACGATACGCATGATCGCCGGCGCCGACGCAAAGGTGACCGCGATGACGATGTTGAAGCCGCTCGGCCCGAGATAGTTCAGGATCAGGATGAACAGCACCATCACCGGGAAGGACAGCAGCACGTTGGAAACGAACGAGATGATCTCGTCCCAGATGCCGCTGATATAGCCGGCGACCAGACCGAAGATGCAGCCGACCACATAGGCCACCGCCGTAGCCGTGACGCCCCAGACCAGCACGCGCTGGCAGCCCCACAGCATACGGGAGAGCATGTCCCGGCCCTTGAGGTCCGTGCCGAGCCAGAAGGTGATGTCGCCCACTTCCGTGCCCGGCTGTGCGAACGGCCGGATCGGCTTGTTCGGATCGAGCAGCGGCAGGAAAGGCACCGAAACCGCAACGAATACCCAGAAGAACACCAGGGTGCCGCCGAGGATGGCGACCCAGGATTCGCGCCAGCTCGACATGGCGAGGGCGTACAGGATCAGCGTCGCCGGGATCGCCGGGATCAACACGATTTCCCGGATTCCGGCCCTGGCCAGCGGTTCGCCGAACATGACATAGGCGATCAGCGGAATGACCATGAGCAGGCTGAGGACGATCAGGGCCTTCGGCCGTTTCAGTCGCTGCACCAGGGTCAGGCGCGGCGCTGGCATGGTGGAATCTGTCATCGCCGCCTCCTAGCTGAACCGGATGCGCGGGTTGAGGAAAGTGTACCCGACATCCGAAATGATTTGCGAAAGCACGGCGACGAAGACCGCAACCAGCGTTGCTGCCTGGATAACGTAGACATCGCCGAACAGGGCGGCCTCCAGCAGCATCTTGCCGAAGCCGTTGAACTGGAAGAAGACCTCCACGACCACGACGCCGGAGAGCAGCCAGTTGAGCTGCAGCACGATCACGGTGAACGGCGCGATCAGGGCGTTGCGCAGCGCGTGGCGCATGATCACCCTGGCATAGGGAATGCCCTTCAGCACGGCGGTGCGGATATATTGCGAGGTCATCACCTCGGCCATCGAGGCCCGTGTCATCCGGGCGACATAGCCGAAGTCGTAGAGCACCAGGGTCAGGACCGGCAGGATCAGTTCCGCCGAATTCCAGCCGCCTGTCATGGCCGATTTTGCCGGCACCCAGCCCAGGCCGAGCGCGACGATGACCGTGAGCAGAATCGCCGTTGCGATCTCGGGGATCGAGGTCGTGAAGACGGCGATGAAAGACACCGATCTGTCTTGGAAGGAGCCCTCCTTCATCCCGGCCACAATGCCGAAAACCAGCGACAGCGGGATCATGAGGAAGAAGACCCAGAAGGCGAGGATGCCGGTGTTGAGCAGCCGATCGCCCATCACCTTCGAGACCGGGGCGTTCTTTTCGAAAGACTTGCCGAAATCGCCTTGCAGCAGGCCGCCGACCCATTGGGCGTAGCGTTCGTACACGGGCACGTCGAGGCCCTTGCTCTTCAGCCACTTTTGATAGTCGTCGTCCGTCATCGCCGCGACGGAGAAGCCGCCGAGTTCGGCGACGGCGATCTGCTTCTTGAACTTGTCGCTGTCGAAGACGACGAACAGAATCAGCGACACCACTGCCATGATGAGAACCATCTGCAACAGGCGCCGGGCAATTAGTTTAAGCATGGGGGCCTACCGGTCCGGAGTCAGGAAAAACGCCCCGGCCAATTTTGGCCGGGGCGTTTCAGATCTCCCGAAACTAGGCAATCCAGACCTTGTTGAACTGGTGGAAGCCCGTCGGATGCATCGTGTAACCGCGGACCTTCTTCGACGAGGCGTTGTAGACCGGCCGGAAGAGCGGCAGGACCATCACGGCCGCGTCCTGGAGAATCTTTTCGACCTTCTCCATTTTCTTGCGGCGTTCCTCGACGTCGAAGGTCGCCTCCGCAGCGTCCAGCGCGGCGTCGAATTCCTTGCTGGCGAAGTGGGTCTCGTTCCACGGCACCCCGGTCCGATAGCCCAGGCCCATCACCATGGTGCCGAGCGCACGGTGGGTCCAGGCGGTGGCTCCGAACGGAGTCTTGTCCCAGACCTCCCAGTATTTCGAGGCCGGCATCACGTTGATCTTCAGGTTGATGCCTGCTGCCTTCACCTGGTCGCGCAGCGCTTCGCACACTGTCTGGTGCCACGGACCGTCGGTGTTGCCGACATCGATGGTCACTTCGATGCCTTTCGGATAACCGGCTTCGGCCAGCAGCTTCTTCGCTTTCGCGACGTCGCGCTTTAGCGGCGGCAGGGCAAAGTATTCCGGATGGACCGGCGCCGTATGGTGGTTCTGCCCGACATCGCCGCCCCTGGGGTAAACGAGGTTCTTGATTTTCGCATTGTCGGCCGCCGTCACGATGGCCTGACGCAGCTTGTGATTGTCGAACGGTTTCTGCGAGATTTGCATCCGGCAGCACAGGGTGCGCGCTGTCCGCGCCGGGTGGATGTCGATCGGCAGGGACGTAGCGAGCGCCATCTGTTCGATCGAGAACTCGTTGATGGCGTCGACGCTGTTCGAGGCGAGCGCCGTAAGCTGGTTTTCGCTCGAGAAGTTGTAATACTGGATCTCGTCCAGATAGACCGTTCCGCCCCAATAGGTGAACGGCTTGCCGTTCGCCATTTTGGTGACGCGTTTGAGGACGCATTTCTTGCCGACCTCGAGTTCCGTCATCTGGTACGGGCCGGTGCCGATCAGGTTGTCCGAAAGCGGCTTCTTGAAGGACGGATGCAGGATCGCCGCCGGATAGTGGTAGCAGTCCTCCGGCACGGACAGGACCGCCTTCGACAGGTTGAACCGCACGGTGTGTTTGTCGAGCGCCTCGACGGCGTTCTCGATCCCGACCATGATCGTCTTGCCCTTGGCGTCCTTCTTGCCGCTGTCCTTGCGCATGGCGCCGAACGTGGCGAGGCCGACATTGGAAGTGCCGAGGCCCGGGGTCAGCCAGCGCTTGATGTTCTGGACGACGTGCTCGGCGACGAACTCGTCTCCGTTGTGCCACATCACGCCCTTGCGCAGCTTGAAGGTCCAGGTCTTGAGGTCCTTCGACGGCGTCCAGCTTTCCGCCAGCATCGGCCGGGTGATGTTGTCCGGGCCGGTCATCGACAGATATTCGACGACATGGCGCGACTGGTTCGACATCTCGACCCACGAATAGGTCGCCGAATCCTCCATCTTCTGGACCTGCATCCCGACGCGGAGCTTGCCGCCCTTCTTGGCCTTAGGATCGTCGGCGGGGAACGGGGAATTCTCCAGCGCCCATGCCGGCGACGGGATGCCGGCCATGGCATAGGCGGCGCCGGCCGACACGCCCACAAGGGCGGCGACGCGGACGAATTCGCGACGGTCCATGCGACCGTCCTTCATCACCTCGTAGGCTTCGTGGACTTTCGGATGATCGTCTTTGCGCGGTTTGAGAAACGACATACTGCCTCCCTGGGAAAAACGGTTATCCAGCGCATGAACGCCGCCGGATGTCTTTGGTGCCGGCGTTTGGCCGTCATGCTCTGCGAGCGCTTACAATATCATCTTCAGTAAATCGGAAAAGCCCGGAAACAAAAAAATGTTATACCGGGCAGCCGGGCTGCCGGATCGCCTCGTTTCGTGCCGAAGTTCGGGGCGCAGCAAGGCGGAGCGGCTCTCTTGCGGGAGCGCAACGGACCGGCAATTGCCGGGGTGCGCTTGATCCGAACGGCCGAATGCCGGCTTGCCGGCGCCCGGAAATTTGCTGTTGACACCCGCAGAGCGACTATGCAAAAGTTCGTTATTAGAACAGTAGTTCGCTAAACGAACAAATTGCATAGCGGAGGAAAGATCGTGGCAGACTACAAAACCGTGTTCGGCGGCCTGAACGATTTCACGCCCGGCGGCGTGGACGCCATCGACGACAATCCCAAGAACTACGTCTTCTCCAACGTGTTCGACGTCGCGAGCAGGAGCGCGCCCTATGAGCGCGTCGCCGTCGGCAAGAACCTCGAATATGTCATGGAGGCGATACGCGCCGAGGGCCAGTCGCCCTGGTACGCCTGCGCCCATGACGAATTCGCGCTGTGCATGGACGGCGAAGTGGAAATCCATCTGGTCAAGCCGGACGACGCAGACAGTCCGGTCGATCCGGACAGCGAGGGTGCGACCGTGCTGGACGAGGCGCCCGACGGCCGGAAGATGGGACGCATTGTGTTGCGCCGCGGCCATCAGGCCCTGCTCCCGGGCGGCGCCGCCTATCGCTTCGAGGCCGGCGCCCCCAGCGTCATCCTGACCCAGACCATCGCGGGGCCGGCAACGGTGGAGCGCTGGGCAGAGATCTGCCATTCCGAGAGTCTTTCGGCCAACTGACGCCGCCGACAGCCGGAACATTCCGTATTCGAGAGGACCGACCGATGACCGAAGCCCTGCAGACCCACTACAAAATCAATCCCGCTTCCAACGAGACCGGCTACAAGTCCTACGAGGCCGGCTCATTTACCTTCAAACGGGACGAATATTTCATCTCCATCTCCTGGCCCAAGGGCGCCCATACGATGGCGGCCGATGCGTTCATGCGCGCCATGATGCGCACCGTCGCCTGGGGCTTTTTCTACGGCACGCTGAGCTACGATCCGGTATTCGGCACGACGAACCACTACGGCATCGTCGACATGTTCGCCGGCACCTATCATCCGGTGTTCAAGGAAAACGGCCGCGACCATCTCGAAAAGTTCAAGGCCGAGGATCTCCTGGAGCTTTTCCGCGACCTGGTCGACGACTGGACCAACGAGGGCTACGACCCGTTCGCCGCGCCGGGCGAGAACGACGCCGGCCAGCCCTGGGGCCGCAAGAACGGCAACAACGCCGACGCCGTCACCCGCATCCGCGTTACCGCCAACCGCATGGTCGGCCTGCCGGGCGACGCCGAAATCCGGACCGACCGGAACGGCTATCCGCAGAACCGCATGTTCGCCGATGTTTCCTCGGACCAGCCGCTGGTCGAGATCGAGCCCGGCTTCGAGGATGAGGTCGCCGCGTTCAACCTGTACGATTATCTCTCCCGCTCCGACGTGACCTGGAACCCGTCGGTTTGCTCGGTGGTCAAGGAAAGCCTGTTCTGCCCGACCTCGGAGGAGTTCATCCTGCCGGTCGAGCACGGCAATGACCGCTGCGAATGGTTCGTGCAGCTGTCCGACGAGATCACCTGGGAGGTGAAGGACAAGGAGACCGGCAAGCCGCGCAGCCGAATCGTCATGCGGGCGGGCGATGTCGCCTGCATGCCGGCGGACATCCGGCACCAGGGCTACAGCCCGAAGCGCTCGATGCTGCTGGTCTGGGAGAACGCCAGCCCGCGTATTCCGGACATGATCCTGAGCGGCGAGGCGCCGGTCGTCGCGGTGCAGTTCTAGCGGCGCCCTTCGCCCTTCGCCTTTCGGGACGGGGCTTCGAGGCGCGGTTTGCCGAACCGCTCCCCAGCCCCTTCTCGGGATGAAGAGAAATTCTAGGGAATATCAATCGGCCTTCATCCTGAGGAGGCCATTGGGGAGGCGACCCTCGACCGGGCTCGGGGCAGGCTACGCGCCGTCTCGATATGGCCGTCTCGAAGGACGGCCCGCGTCACGCAGGGAGGAATAGAGCATGGACGGCATGAGCGCTTCGAACGATCCGACGGCCTGGAAGCCGGCGTCGCTCCGGAGCAAGCTGTTTATCGACGGCCAGTGGGTCGACGGTGCTGACGGCGGCACGATCGACGTGATCAACCCTCATGACGGGTCGGTCATCGCCGCGATCGCCGAGGCGACTGCCGCGGACGTCGACCGGGCGGTCGAGGCGGCCCGCAAGGCCTTTCCGGCCTGGTCGGCCATGGCGGCGATGGACCGGGGCCGTCTGCTGCTCAAGCTGGCCGACCGGATCGAGGAGGAACAGGCGGAGCTCGGCCGCCTCGAAGCGCTCAACACCGGCCATCCGTTCCGCGACACGCAAATCCTCGATGTGCCGCGCACCGCCGTGACCTACCGCTATTTCGGCGGCATGGCGGACAAGTTCGAAGGCTCGGTCATCCCGGTCGAGGCCGGGTTCCTGAACTATCTGGCGCGCGAGCCGGTCGGTGTGGTCGGCCAGATCGTGCCGTGGAACTTTCCGCTCATGTTCACGAGCTGGAAGATGGCGCCGGCGCTGGCCGCCGGGAACTGCATCGTCATCAAGCCGTCGGAGATCACACCGCTGTCGACCCTGCGCATCGCCGAAATGATGCAGGAGGTCGGCATACCGGACGGCGTGGTGAATGTGGTGCCCGGCTACGGCCATACCGCCGGCGCGCGCATCGCCGAGCATCCGGAGATCGCAAAGGTCGCCTTCACCGGTTCGACCGCGACCGGCCGGACCGTCGTGAAGGCCTCGGCCGGCAACCTGAAGAAGCTGCAGCTCGAACTGGGCGGCAAGGGCGCCAACATCGTGTTCGGGGACGCCCTTATTCCGGCCGCGGTCGGCGGCAGCGCCTTCGCGATCTGGCACAACCAGGGCCAGGCCTGCATCGCCGGCTCGCGCCTGATGCTGCACGAGAGCATCGCCGACGCCTTCATGGAGAAATTCGTCGGCCTCACCGAATCGATCCGGCTGGGCAACCCGCTCGACCCGGCGACCGAGATGGGCCCGCTGACCTCGAAGGTGCACCGGCAGCGCGTGCTGGACTATTGCGCCGTGGCCCGGGAAGAGGGCGGCGAGATCGTGACCGGCGGCACCGCCCCGGACGATCCGGCGCTCGCCGCCGGCTGCTATGTTCGCCCGACCGTCGTGCGGGCGAAACCGGGGGACCGGGTCTGCCAGGAGGAAGTCTTCGGCCCGTTCGTCTCCGTTATGACGTTCAGGGACGATGCCGAGGCGCTGGAGATCGCCAACGGCACCGATTACGGGCTGGGCAGCGGCCTGTGGACAGCCGACCTCAAGCGCGCCCATAAATTCGCCGGGGCACTGCACGCCGGCATGGTCTGGATCAACAGCTACAAGCGGGTCAATCCCGGCTCGCCGTTCGGCGGAGTCGGCCGGTCCGGCTACGGCCGCGAGATGGGCTTCGAGGCGATGCGCGAATACACCCACCCCAAATCGGTCTGGGTCAATGTCGACGCGCAGATTCCGCCGTACTACCCGCGCTGACGCCCGAGAACGGAGCCCCCCGGCGTGATCGACCCCTTCATTTATACCGGCTTGCCGGCGCGGGTGATTTTCGGGCCGGGCAAACGCCGGGAGTTGCCGGCCGAAGTCGAGCGGCTGGGCGCCTCGCGGGCGCTGGTGATCTCGACGCCCGAACAGCGCGGCGATGCCGAAATGGCCGCGGGACTGCTGGGCAACCGAGCTGCCGGCATCCATGCCGGAGCGGTCATGCACACGCCGATGGAAACGGTGCACGAGGCCCGGCGCGTCGCGGCGGAGCTGAGCGCCGACTGCTATGTCACCGTCGGCGGCGGCACCGCCATCGGCCTCGGCAAGGCGATCGCGCTCGACTCGGAAATGCCGGTGCTGGCGCTGCCGACGACCTATGCCGGCTCGGAAATGACGACCATCCAGGGCTTCAGCGAAGGCGGCGTCAAGACGACGAAGCTCGATTCGCGGATGCTGCCGAAAACGGTGATCTACGACCCGGAGCTCACGCTCACCCTGCCGCCGTCCTACAGCGGGCCGAGCGGCATGAACGCCATCGCCCATGCCGTCGAAGCGCTGTACGGCGAACACGCCAACCCGATCACCTCCCTGATCGCCGAGGAGGGCATCCGGGCGCTCGGCGTCGGCCTGCCGAAGGTGTGTGCCGCACCCGACGATCTGGCGGGCCGGACATACGCCCTCTACGGCTCCTGGCTGTGCGGCATCGCCCTGGGCGCGGGCGGCATGGGTCTGCACCACAAGCTGTGCCATGTCGTCGGCGGCAGCTTCGATCTGGCCCACGCACCGACCCACACCGTCATCCTGCCCCACGCCATGGCCTATAATGCGCCGGCGGCCGAGGCCGCCATGGCGCGGGTCTGCCGGGCGCTCGGCGCGGAGAGTGCGCCGCAGGCGGTCTACGACCTGATCGGCGCCATTGGCGCGCCGCTGGCGCTGAAAGATATCGGCATGCCGGAAGACGGCCTGAACCGGGCTACAGACCTGGCGGTGCAAAACCCCTACTATAATCCGCGCGACGTTACTCGCGACGGAATCCGGCAGTTGCTGGACGACGCCTTCCACGGGCGCCGGCCGGCGGCCTGAGCGATCCCACCCGCACAACGCTTCAAAACAGGAGGAGACCCGGGATGACTGAAACGACCAAGACGACGCTTTCGCGGCGTCACGCCCTGCAGATCGGCGCCGGCGCTGCGGCGGCATCGGCCATCGGCGCCCCGGCCGCGCTGGCCGCATCCAAGACCGTCAAGATCGGCTTCGTCAGCCCGAAGACCGGGCCGCTGGCGCCCTTCGGCGAGGCCGACCGTTTCGTGATCGACAAGGTACGCGAGGCGCTCAAGGGCGGCGTCAAGTCGGGCGGCAAGACCTACACTATCGAGATCATCGAGAAGGACAGCCAGTCCAACCCGAACCGCGCCGCCGCCGTCGCCGCCGACCTGATCCTGAAGGACGAGGTCCATCTGATGCTGGTCGGCTCGACGCCGGAGACCACCAACCCGGTCGGCGACCAGTGCGAGGCCAACGACGTGCCCTGCATCTCGTCGCTGGCGCCCTGGCAGCCCTGGTTTTTCACCCGCGGCGGCAAGCCGGGCCAGGGCTTCAAGTGGACCTACCACTTCTTCTGGGGCTTGGAAGACGTGATCGCCGTGTTCACCAACATGTGGTCCAAAGTGGCGACCAACAAGTCCGTCGGCGCCCTGTTCCCGAACGACGGCGACGGCAACGCCTGGGGCGACAAGAAGCTCGGCTTCCCGCCGGTCCTCGCCAAGAAGGGCTATACGCTTACGGATCCCGGCCGCTACCAGAACCTGAACGACAACTTCTCGAACTACATTTCGGCGTTCAAGAAGGCCAAGGCCGAGATCGTGACCGGCGTGATGATCCCGCCGGACTTCATCACGTTCTGGAACCAGGCCCAGCAGCAGGGCTTCAAGCCGAAGGCCGTCTCGGTCGGCAAGGCGCTGCTCTACCCGGTCGTGATCGAGAGCATGGGCAAGAACGCACACAACCTGTCGTCCGAGGTGTGGTGGACGCCGACCCATCCGTTCAAATCGTCGATCACCGGCGAATCGGCGGGCGCGTTCGCCCAGTCTTATACCGCCGGCACCGGGAAGCAGTGGACCCAGGTCATCGGCTTCGTCCATGCGCTGTTCGAGGTTGCCGTGGACGTCGTCAAGCGCTCGGCCGACCCGACCGACAACGAAGCCAACCTGAAGGCGCTGGCCGCAACCAAGGCCAGCACCATCGTCGGCCCGGTCGACTGGACCAGGCCCGGCCCGTTCAAGAACGTGTCCAAGACCCCGCTTGTCGGCGGCCAGTGGCGCTATGTGAACAAGAAGTTCAAATACGACCTGGTCATCACCGCCAACGAGACCGCGCCGATCATCCCGGCAGGCGGCAATATGGAGCCGATTTCATAGGCGGTTAAGACCGTCCTTCGAGACCGGAGATTCGGGACGGGGCGGCCGCCCCGTCCCGAAGGACGTTCAAGGGAGCCATGCCCCAGATCGAGCTGCATAACGCGCGCAAATCGTTCGGTTCGCTGGTCGTGATCGACGATCTGAGCATGCATCTCGACGAGGGCGAGGCGCTCGGCGTGATCGGGCCGAACGGCGCCGGCAAGACGACGCTGTTCAACCTGATCAGCGGCGGCCTGGCGCCGGACGCCGGGCGGGTCTCGTTCGACGGGGCGGACATCACGGCGCTGCCGGCCCATGAGCGCTGCCGCCGGGGCATCGGCCGCTCCTACCAGATCCCGCATCCCTTCATCGGCATGACGGTGTTCGAAAACCTGCTGGTCGGCGCCGCCTTCGGCACCGGGCGGCCGGAATCCCAGTGCTACGGCCCCTGCGCAGAAATCCTGGAAAAGACCGGGTTGATCGCCAAGGCCAACATGCTGGCGGGCAGCCTTTCCCTGCTTGAGCGCAAGCGCCTCGAACTGGCGCGCGCGCTGGCTTCGGACCCCAGGGTGCTGCTGCTCGACGAGATCGCCGGCGGGCTGACCGAGGAGGAATGCCTCGCCCTGGTCGAGACGATCCGGGAGATCCGCGCCGGCGGCGTCTCGATTATCTGGATCGAGCATATCGTCCACGCGCTGCTCTCGCTGGTGGACCGCCTGATCGTCATCAACTTCGGCGTGAAGATCGACGACGGCGATCCGCACACCGTGATGAACAGCGACCAGGTACAGGAAATCTACATGGGGATCGGCGCGGAATGAGCCTGCTGGAGACCCGCGGGCTGACCGCCTTCTACGGCGATTTCCAGGCCCTGTTCGGCATCGACGTCGCTATCGAGGCCGGCGAGACCGTCGCCATCATCGGCTCCAACGGCGCCGGCAAGTCGACCTTTCTGCGCAGCCTGACCGGGCTGCTTTCCAATGCGCCCGACGCCATCCATTACAAGGGCGAGCCGATCGGCGACCTGCCGGCCAACCGGATCGTCGGCCTCGGCATCGCCATGGTGCCGGAGGGCCGCAAGCTGTTCCCGTCCCTCACGGTCGAGGAAAATCTGAAGATCGGCGCCTACAGCGGACGCGACGGCGACTGGTCGGTCGACCGGGTGCTGGGGCTGTTCCCCTTCATGCAGGAACGCCGCCAGACGCCGGCCACGGCGCTCTCCGGCGGCCAGCAGCAGATGGTGGCGATCGGCCGGGCGCTGATGTCGAACCCCGAGTTGTTGCTGTGCGACGAAATCAGCCTGGGGCTGGCGCCGACCGTCATCAAGGACATCTACGACGCCCTGCCGGCGATCCAGCAGACCGGCACGACCGTCGTTGTCGTGGAGCAGGACATCCAGCAGGCCATGGCGGTCTCCGACCGGGTCTATTGCTTCATGGAAGGCCGCGTCACCCTGGAAGGCCCGCCGGACGAACTCAGCCACGACGCGATCAAGGAGGCCTATTTCGGGCTGAAGGGAGCCGCCTGATGGGCCGGACCGACCGATGGACTGGGTAAACGCCGTCATACAAGGCGTCCTGGTCGGGGGGCTCTACGCGCTGTTCGCCACCGGACTGTCGCTGATCTTCGGCGTGATGCGGCTGGTCAACATCGCCCACGGCGACCTGATCGTGCTGTCCAGCTTCCTCTGCCTCGCCATCGTCAGCGGCCTCGGCCTGCATCCGCTGATCGTCCTGGCGATCGTCGTGCCGCTGATGTTCGCCCTCGGCTACGCGCTCCAGCGCGGCCTGCTCAATTTCACCCTGGGGCCGGATATCCTGCCGCCCCTGCTCGTCACCTTCGGCCTGTCGATCGTCATTCAAAATGCGCTCCTGGAAGTCTTCTCGGCGGACAGCCAGAAGCTGCCGGCCGGCGAGCTCCAGACGGCAAGCCTCCAGATCGTCGAGGGGCTGGCAGTCGGCGTGTTCCCGATGATCGTCTTCGCCTGCGCCATTGCGGTGATCGCCGGCCTGCAGTTCCTGTTCTACCGCACGACCCTGGGCAGCGCCTTCCGCGCGACCTCGGACGATGCCGATACGGCGCGCCTGATGGGCATCGACAACCGCCACATCTTCGCCCTCGCCATGGCGATCTCGCTGGCGGTCGTGGCGCTCGCCGGCGTGTTCCTCGGCATGCGCACCTCCTTCGATCCCAGCATCGGGCCGGGCCGGCTGATCTACGCCTTCGAGGCGGTGATCATCGGCGGGCTCGGCAGCCTGTGGGGCACGCTCGCCGGCGGCATCATCCTCGGCGTCTCGCAGATCGTCGGCGGCAAGCTGTTTCCCGGCGCCGACCAGCTCGCCGGCCATGTCGTGTTCCTGATCCTCCTGGTGGTGCGGCCGCGCGGCCTGTTCCCCCGGGCGGTCGACTGAGACGCCGGCGCCATGGCCGAAACCGCACAATACCGGGTCGCGACGGCGACCCGCACGAGCCGGATCGGCCTGCTGGTCCTGCTCGCCGGCGTCGTCTTCCTGGCGATGACGCCCTTCTGGGGCGGCCGGGCCGAAATGCGCCTGGTCGTCGAGTTCTGCTATTTCCTGGCGCTGGCGCAGATGTGGAACCTGCTCGCCGGCTATGCCGGGCTGGTCTCGGTCGGCCAGCAGGCCTTCGTCGGCCTCGGCGGCTATGCGCTGTTCGTCTTCTCGATCTGGCTCGGCGTCCATCCGCTGCTTGCCCTGCCGCTTGCCGGCGTGACGGCGGCCCTGTTCGCGATTCCGACCGCGCTCGTCGTATTCCGGCTCCGCGGCGCCTATTTCGCCATCGGCACCTGGGTAACGGCGGAGGTCTACCGCCTCAGCTTCGCCCAGGTGTCGGAACTCGGCGGCGGCTCCGGCATGAGCCTGCCGATCGGCGTCATCAAGGCGGTCGCCGGCAGCCGTTCCGAGCGGGAACTGGTGGTTTTTGCGATCGGCGTTGCCCTCGCCGTTGCCTCGACCGGCATCGTCTACTGGCTGCTGCGCTCGCGCTACGGGCTGGGGCTGACCGCGATCCGCGACAGCGAGGCGGCCTCGGAAAGCCTGGGCGTCAACAATTTCCGCACCAAGCTGTTCGTCTATGTGCTGGCGGCCTCGATCACCGGCTTTATCGGTGCGCTGATCTACCTGCAAAAATTCCGCATCGCGCCCGACGCCGCCTTCAGCCTGATCGACTGGACCGCCTATGTCATCTTCATCGTGGTGATCGGCGGCATCGGGCGCATCGAGGGGCCGATCGTCGGCACCATCGTCTTCTTCATCCTGCGCGAATTCCTCGCCGACCTGGGCAGCTGGTACCTGATGATCCTGGGC
This sequence comes from Rhodospirillaceae bacterium Spongia-Bin9, assembly GCA_900197615.1. Classification (GTDB taxonomy): domain Bacteria; phylum Pseudomonadota; class Alphaproteobacteria; order Bin65; family Bin65; genus Bin65. The sequence goes on along the minus strand of FZLR01000084.1, from coordinate 1,122 downwards.
CTCGTCGCCGTCATCATCATGCTACGCGCGCCGCAGGGCATCTGGGGCCTGCTCGCCGCCCGCTTCGACCTCCATTTCTTCCCTGTTCAGCGGCGGCTGTATCTGCGCGACGGCCGCCCGCCGGGCGGGCCGTAACGGCGCTGCAATGACCGTACGCTTCGACCGGCCCTGGCACAGCCGCCCCTTCGCGCCCTCCCCCGGAGAACGGCTGTGCGACGCGGCGGAAATCGGCGCCGGCGAAGCGCGTGCGTTCGCCTATGGCGAAGGCAAGACCGCGTTCGAACTGATACTTGTCGGTACGGAAAACGGGCCGCGCGCCTACATCAACCAGTGTCCGCATTTCAAGATCCGGATGACCGCCCGTCCGGACGAACTGCTGAATTCCGACGGCCTGATCCAGTGCGCCTGGCACTATGCCTGTTTCCGGCCGGCCGACGGCCATTGCGTCTCCGGCCCGGTCGAGGGCTATGCGCTCAACGCCGTGCCGGTCGAGGTGCGCGGCGGCGCGGTCGTGATCGGCAAGCCCGAACCGGCGGTCGCGGCCGAAAGCGCGGCAAGGGCGGAGCGTGCCGCGAGGGCGGAGAGCGCGGCATGAACCGGCCGGAGACCGCGCAAGCCGCCCAATTGCCGACAGGCGAAAGGGAGCGGGTGCGCTCGCTCGCCCGCGGCCTGGCGGTGATCCAGGCTTTCGGGCCGGAACGGCCGGCGATGACGCTCGCCGAAGTCGCCGCCGTCACGGGCATGACACGGGCCTCCGCGCGCCGCTTCCTGCTGACCCTGGAAGACCTCGGCTTCGTGGCGTCGGACGGCAAGCATTTCTCGCTCACGCCCCAGATATTGCGGCTCGGCTATGCCTATCTCTCGTCCATGAGCTGGTGGCATATCGCACAGCCCTTCATGGAGCAGGTCGCCCGTACGGTGCAGGAGAGCTGTTCGGCCGCCGTGCTGGACGGCGACGAAATCGTCTATGTCGCGCGCATCCCGGGGACGCGGATCATGTCGGTCAACCTCAACATCGGCACCCGCCTGCCGGCCTATTGCACCTCGCTCGGTCGGGTGCTGCTGGCGCACCGGTCTCCGAATTGGGTGAATGGCTATCTGGCGCGCGCAGCGCTCGAGAAA
>FZLR01000192.1 GCA_900197615.1 Rhodospirillaceae bacterium Spongia-Bin9 | reverse complement strand
TCAACGCCCGAAATGCGCCCGGAGCGCCGCGCGGGCGTCCTTTCCGTCCGATCCCGACCGGCAACGCAACGGATCCCCCTCCCCTCGGGATTCCTCTGCGAAAGGGCCGCAAGCATCCGGCAAGGAATGAGATTTCCTATACCCCCCCCGCTTCAGCGGGGGAGGTCGGCGCGCGGCAGCGCGCCGGGTGGGGGCCCCTGCCGGAATACGCTCGACCGCCGCCCGTATAGCAGCGCCGGTACGCCTTACAGGCGCACGGACACCCCCATCGACCTCGCTGCGCTCGGCCACTTCCCCCGCTGAAGCGGGGGAAGGATAATTGCGCCGGCCGGGCCATTCCGGCGAATTTTCTGCAAAACAGGGTGCGCCCTCTCCAGGTCCGGCCAGGTCAGGAAAACCGGCCAACCCTCTGTTTTTCCCGCCCAATCTACGGAAACAAATTGTGAACAAACCTGCAGTAGTTCAAGGAATATTATCTTTGTCGTGCGCAGTTTGCGGCACTGTTGGCATGACGCTCCGGGGCGCCGCTGTCTCTGAAAGCCGCGCGGCGCGGGGCTTTGCGGGCTACGCCGCAGCGCCGCGGCTGGCCGTCCCGGCAATTTTTTTCAAAAGATGGAACGGTCTGTCCAGTTCCGGGAAACGGGCTAACTTCCTGTTTTTCCGGCCCATTCGCCCGAATCGAAAATTGAAGGATCGTGCAAAAACGAACGTCGGCACTTCCGTTTTCCGGCTCCGGCGGCGGGCGCCCCGGGCCCCGGCTCACTCCGCCGCCATCTCGCGCCCGGCCTGGATCAGGCGCAGGACTTCGCCGGCGGCCTTCGGGATGTTGGTGCCGGGGCCGTAGACCGCGGCCACACCTTTCGCCTTCAGGAAATCGTAGTCCTGCTGCGGGACGACGCCGCCGCAGATCACCAGGATGTCGTCGGCGCCCTGGGCGTTCAGAGCCTCGATGAGCTGGGGCACCAGGGTCTTGTGGCCGGCGGCCTGGCTGCTGACGCCGACGACATGGACATCGTTCTCGACTGCCTGGCGCGCGGCCTCCTCCGGCGTGGCGAAGAGCGGGCCGATATCGACGTCGAAGCCGATGTCGGCGAAGGCGGTCGCGATGATCCGGGAGCCGCGGTCGTGGCCGTCCTGGCCGAGCTTGGCGACCAGCAGCCGCGGCCGGCGGCCCTCGTAGTCGGCGAAGGCGGCGACCTCCTCGCAGATCCGCTTGAAATCGCTATCGTCCTCGTAGGCCGCGCCATAGACGCCGCCGATGACATGGGCGTCGGCCCGGTGCCGGCCCCAGGCTTTCTCCATCGCATCGGAGATTTCGCCCACCGTGGCGCGGGCGCGGGTTGCGGCGACGCAGGCGTCGAGCAGGTTGCCGTCGCCGGTCTCCGCGACTTTCGTGAGCGAGGCCAGCGCGGCGTTGCAGGCGGCGGCGTCCCGGCTCGCGCGGATTTCGTTCAGCCGCGCAACCTGCTGCTCGCGGACCCTCGTGTTGTCGACCTCCAGCACCTCGACCCGAGTCTCTTCGGCAGGCTGGAACCGGTTGACGCCGACGATGACCTCCTCGCCCCGGTCGATGCGGGCCTGGCGGCGGGCCGCGCTTTCCTCGATCCGCCGCTTGGGCAGACCCTCGGCGACCGCGCGGGTCATGCCGCCGGCTTCCTCGACTTCGCCGATCAGGCCGCGCGCGACGTCGGCCAGCGAAGCGGTCAAACGCTCGACATAGAAGGAGCCGGCGAGCGGATCGACGACCTTCGTCACGCCGGTCTCGTTCTGCAGGATGAGCTGGGTGTTGCGCGCGATGCGGGCGGAAAATTCCGTCGGCAGGCCGATCGCTTCGTCGAAGCTGTTGGTGTGCAGGCTCTGGGTGCCGCCGAGCGCGCCGGCCAGCGCCTCGTAGGCGGTGCGCACGATGTTGTTGTACGGGTCCTGCTCGGTCAGCGACCAGCCGCTGGTCTGGCAATGGGTGCGCAGCATCATGGAGCGCGGGTCCTGCGGCGCGAATTCCTCCGCCAGAAGCCCGGCCCACAGCAGCCGCGCGGCGCGCAGCTTGGCGACTTCCATGAAGAAGTTCATGCCGAGGCAGAAGAAGAAACTGAGGCGCGGCGCAAATTTGTCGACGTCCAGCCCGCTCGCCTTCGCGGCGCGGACGTATTCCAGCCCGTCGGCAATGGTGTAGGCGAGTTCCTGGGCGCAGGTCGCGCCGGCTTCCTGCATGTGATAGCCGCTGATCGAGATCGAGTTGTAACGCGGCATACGCTCGGCCGTGTAGCCGATGATGTCCGACACGATCCGCATCGAGGGCTCGGGCGGATAGATATAGGTGTTGCGGACCATGAACTCCTTGAGGATGTCGTTCTGGATGGTCCCCGACAGGTCCTTCGCCGCGACGCCCTGTTCCTCGCCCGCCACGATAAAGCCGGCGAGCACCGGCAGCACGGCGCCGTTCATGGTCATGGAAACCGACATGCGGTCGAGCGGGATGCCGTCGAACAGGATCTTCATGTCCTCGACGCTGTCGATCGCCACGCCGGCCTTGCCGACATCGCCGACGACCCGCGGATGGTCGCTGTCGTAGCCGCGGTGGGTGGCAAGATCGAAAGCGACCGACAGGCCCATCTGCCCGGCGGCGAGGTTGCGCCGGTAGAAGGCGTTGGAATCCTCGGCGGTCGAAAACCCGGCATATTGCCGGATCGTCCAGGGCCGGCCGGGATACATGGTTGCCTTAGGCCCGCGCAGGAAGGGGAACAGGCCGGGCAGGCTGTCCGCGCTTTCCAGCCCTTCCAGGTCTTCCGCCGTGTAGAGCGGCTTGACGTCGATGCCCTCCGGCGTCTGCCAGACCAGGTCGTCGGGCGCACCGCCGCGCATCTCCTTCGACGCGAGGGCGCGCCAGTCTTCGAGGGTCGGTTTGCTGCTGTCGCTCATGGTCGTCGCCCCATCCTGCGCGCGATGCCGCCGGCTGCGCTGCGGGCCGCGATCGGATTCGTCTCGATCCGCAGCCGGTTGCGGGCTCATAAGTCCGCAGCTTAACATGAGCGGCGAAACCGGCGTCCGGATCCCGATTGGATTCTTCCCCATGAAGCGATTCGTTGCAACAGCCGCCCTCGTCGCCTTCGCGCGATCCAGATAGCCGATAACGTGCCGACCGCGGTCCCCTCCGGCGTCTGCCGGATCGGGTCGTCCGGCGCGGCACGCCCAAACCTCTGCAAAGTGCAGGCGGAACAACCGATTACACGATCGTTCGGCAAGGCATTGCCAGCGCAGAATCAGTGTGTAATAACAAATATTATAACAATGTCGCAAGCCGGAATTACTGCAATGAATTCCACGTTTTCGCAAGCCAAACCGCTGAAAATCCGCAAGGTCGGCAATTCGCTCGGCGTGGTGCTGACCAGGGACCTGCTGGATGCGCTCGGCGTGGAAGAGGGCGATACCGTGTATCCGGTCCGGACGCCGGACGGAATCGCGCTCACCGCCTACGATCCCGATTTCGCTGCGGCTCTCGACGCGAACCGCAGCTACATGCGCCGCCACCGGGATGCGTTGAGGAGGCTCTCCGTCCGATGAACGAGCCCCGATGGCTGACCGCCGCCATGGTCGAAGCCATGCACAGCGAGGCCCTGACGATTTTCGGCGGCACGGCGGGAACGCGGAGCCCGGTATTGCTGGCGAGCGCCCTCGACCGTCCGAAGCAGCTGCACGCCCGGCGGCCGGATGCCGGCCCGTTTGCGATGGCGGCCGCCCTCTGTATCGCCATCTGCAAAATCAATGTATTCGAAGACGGGAGAAAACGGGTCGCGCTGCTCGCCGCAAACGCCTTCCTGTTCCTGAACGGCTGGGCCTTCGATCCCGCACAAACCGACGAGGTCGAGATCATGGTTGGCGTTGCAGCCGGCGAGATTACCGAAGACATGCTTGCACTATGGCTTGAGGCCAACAGCCGCCAAGCCTGACCGCATGACCCTCGAACTCCTCTTCGTGCTGCTCGGCGCGCTGGCGGCGGGCCTGATGAGCGGGCTGGCCGGCTTCGGCACGGCGCTCGCCGCATCGGCGTTCTGGCTCTATGTGCTCAGCCCGGCGGTCGCCGTGCCTTTGATCCTGGCCGCCTCGGTGATTGCGCAGGTCGCCAGCGTGCCGGCCTTCAAGGACCAGCTCGACTGGCGGCGCACGATGCCGATGGCCGCCGCCGGAGTCGTCGGCATCCCGATCGGCGTCTGGCTGCTCGACCATCTGCCGGCCGATACGGTGAGGATGGCGGTCGGCGTGGTGATCGTCGTCTATAGCGGCTTCGGCCTGCTGGTGCGCATGAAGGCGCCGTTTCCCGGCAAACGCCCGGCCGCCGACGGCGCGGTCGGCTTCGTCGGCGGCGTGCTCGGCGGCATGATCGGCCTGTCCGGCGCCTTGCCGGTGATCTGGTCCCAGTTCCGCGGCTGGTCGCCGGCGGTAGCGCGCAGCATCTACCAGCCCTTCAACACGCTGATCCTGTCGATCGCCTGCGGCGCCCAGATCGTCGCCGGATTCTTCACCGAAGAAGTCGTCTGGCTGGTCGTCTACGCCGCGCCGGTCACGCTGGTCGGCACCTTCCTTGGGGTGAAGCTGTTCAGCCGGATCGGCGTCGAAACTTTCCGCCTGGTTATCCTGTGGTTCCTGTTATTTGCCGGGACCGGCCTGCTGATCCAGGGTTAGGGCGCATTCGTTTCGGCAGGATGCGCAGCGGTTTCCATGGAAGCGAGGCCCATCGATACAGCGCCTGCGGGGCCTGCTCGGGATGAAGAGGCGGGGTTCGGGAATGCACTCCCCCGGAGAGAAGCCCCGGATGCGATTCGGAACGAATCGAGGGACGCGCCGGCCGAAGAAGGCCTCTTGGCCGCCTGCGCTACGCCGATGCCCCGGCCCGGTGCGGCGGGACGCCGTCGTCCGTGACCAGATGGCAGCGCACGCTGTGGCCGGCGACGGAGCGCAGGGCCGGCTCCTCGGCGCGGCAGCGGTCCTCGGCGAACGGGCAGCGCGAGGCGAAACGGCAGCCCGGCGGCGGATCGATCGGGCTCGGTGGATCGCCGACCAGGCGGATGCGGCTCGCCCGGTCGCGCAGGACGGGATCGGCGGAGGGCACCGCCGACAGCAGCGCGTTGGTGTAGGGGTGCAGCGGCTCGCGGAACAGGGAGACCCGGTCGGCATGCTCGACCACCTGGCCGAGATACATCACCGCGATGTCGTCGCACATATACTGGACGACGCCGAGGTCGTGGCTGATGAACAGGTAGGTCAGGCCGAACTCTTCCTGCAGGCGGCGCAGCAGGTTCAGGATCTGCGCCTGGATCGCCACGTCGAGGGCCGAGACCGGCTCGTCGCAGACGATCAGGTCCGGCTGGGTCGCCAGCGCCCGCGCCACGCCGATGCGCTGGCGCTGGCCGCCGGAGAACTGGTGCGGGAACAGGGCCTGCTGCTCCGGGCGCAGGCCGACCAGGCGGAACAGCTCGGCAACCCGGTCGTCGCGGCTCTCCCGGTCGCCGACATCGAGCTGGTCGAGCGGCGCGCGGACGATCTCGCCGGCGCGCAGGCGTGGATTGAGCGACGAATACGGGTCCTGGAAGATGATCTGCATATGGCGGCGCTGCCGGCGCAGGGCCTCGCCGGTCAGGGGCACGATCTCCTCGCCGTTGAGCGCAATGCTCCCTTCGGTCACCGGGGCGAGGCGCATCACGGCGAGGGCCGTCGTCGTCTTGCCCGAACCGGATTCGCCGACCAGGCCCAGGGTCGCGCCGCGCGCGGTATCGAAGGTCACGCCATCCACGGCATGGACCTTGGGCGCCGGCGCAAACGGCTTCTTGCGCGGCAGGCTGAAATGGACCTTCAGCCCACGGACTTCCAAGAGCTTGTCGGGCGCGGGCGCAGCTTGTGTCGTCATGCTGCCGCCTCCCCGTCGAGATAGAGCCAGCAGGCGGCGGGAGGATCCCCGGCGA
>FZLR01000044.1 GCA_900197615.1 Rhodospirillaceae bacterium Spongia-Bin9 | reverse complement strand
GGGGGGGGGGCCGGCCCCCGGGCCCGGCGGGGGGGGGGGGGCGGGGGGGCCCCCCGGCGGACCGGCCGCCGCTACTGTCGGAGGGTGCGCTTTCCTGTGCGCCGCCCGAATCCTCAGGCATTTTCCACTTCCAGGGGTTTCAGGGGGTTATCCGGCATCTGTGGTCCAGCATAGGGATTGGCAATGCCCAATCCACCCAGAATCGCGATTTCCAGCGCCTCCATCCGCTCGGCCTCTGCGGTGGCGGCGTGATCGTAACCCAGCAGGTGCAGCATGCCGTGAACCGCGAGATGGGTCAGATGATCGGCGGGCGTCCGCCCGAGGCCGCCGGCGTCGCGCAGCACGGTCTCGCCGGACACGACGATATCGCCCAGCAGACCGCCGGCCGGCACGGTTCGGCCGGGGCCCGGCCTGTCGAGCGGGAAAGACAACACATCGGTCGGCCGGTCGATTCCGCGATGGTCCCGGTTGAGGGCGCGGATACGGCGATCGTCGGTTATCGTCAGCCCCAGTTCCCATCCGGCAAGGTCCAGGCCGGGCAGCGCCCGGTCCACCGCGCGCACGGCCGCCCGACACAGGGCCTCGGCGTCGCCGTCGGCACGGCGCCAGCGGGCCGGGGCAAGGTCGAAGACTATCGCCGGGCCCGTCATCGCACCGGCGCTTCCTCGTCCGGTTCGAGGTTCAGCCTGCCCTGGGCGTTGTCTCTTGCGTCGTAGGCCTGAACGATGCGCGACACCAGATCGTGGCGCACGACATCGACATGGCCGAAATGCGCGAAACCCACGCCGTCCATGCCGTCCATGATCTCGACGGCGTCGCGCAGGCCGGAGCGGACGCCGCGCGGCAGGTCGACCTGGCTGAGGTCGCCGGTGACCACCATGCGCGAGTTTTCGCCCAGCCGCGTCAGCAGCATCTTCATCTGCATCGGCGTGGTGTTCTGCGCCTCGTCGAGGATGATGAAGGCGTTGGACAGGGTCCGGCCGCGCATGAAGGCGAGCGGCGCCACCTCGATCTCGCCGCTCTCCAGCTGTTTCGCGACCCGATCGCCGGGCAGCATCTCGTAGAGCGCGTCGTAGAGCGGCCGCAGATAGGGATCGACCTTTTCGCGCAGATCGCCGGGCAGGAAGCCGAGGCGCTCGCCCGCTTCCACCGCCGGCCGCGACAGGATGAGCCGCTCGACCTGCCCGCTCTGCATCATGTTCACCGCACAGGCGACCGCCAGATAGGTCTTGCCGGTGCCGGCCGGGCCGAGCCCGAATGTCATTTCGTAGGCGCGCAGGGCGCGGACATAAGCGGCCTGACCCGGCGAGCGGGCGTTGACCAGCCGTCGCGGCGTCCGGATCGCGACGTCGGCTGTGTCTTGCCGATCCGGCGCCTCTCCGGCCATGCGAATGGCCGCATCGACGTCCGGCTGGGCCACGGCGCCGCCGTTGCTTGCGGCCTTGTACAGGGATTTGAGCGCACTGACGGCCGTGACCTGCGCATCCTCCGGCCCGGTAACGGTGAGCCGGTTGCCGCGGGCATGGATCGTCGCGCCGGTCTTCTGCTCCAGCCGCGCGAGATTGGCGTCGTGGGCCCCGCACAGGGCGGACATCAGCCCGTTGTCGTCGAAGCGAAGACACGTGCCGCCGTCGCGCGGCGCGGCCACGGTCGTTCCGGTCGCCGGTTTGCGGCTCACGCGGCCCCGACCCCTTCGGCATACGCCCGCGGCGGACCGCTATCGGCAGCCGGCAGACGGCCGGCGAGACTGTTGGCGGTCGCCCGGTCGATCGCGACATCGGCGATGCTGCCGAACCTCTCCGGCGGCGCCGTAACATGGACCGCCTGCATCCACGGGCTGCGCCCGACCATCTGACCGGGTTTGCGACCGGGTCGGTCGAGCAGCACCGGCATCGTGCAGCCGATACAGGAATGGTTGAAGGCGGCCTGCTGCGCATCGAGCAATTGCTGGAGCGCCGCCAGCCGCCCGGCCTTCGCCGCTTCGGGAACCCGGTTCTCGGCGGTCGCGGCCGGCGTGCCCGGCCGGGCGCTGTATTTGAAGGAATAGGCCTGGGCGTAGCCGACTTCCGTCACCAGCTTCAGCGTCGCGGCGAAATCCGCATCCGTCTCGCCCGGAAATCCGACGATGAAGTCCGACGACAGCGCGATATCGGGGCGGACGGTCCGCAGCCGGTCGACGGTCCGCCGGTAGTCGGCGGCCGTGTGTTTCCGGTTCATGGCCGCCAGGATCCGATCCGACCCACTCTGCACCGGCAGATGGAGATACGGCATCAGCGCCGGTACGTCGGCATGGGCGGCGATCAGCTCGTCGTCCATGTCCCGGGGGTGCGAGGTCGTATAGCGAATCCGGTCGAGACCGTCGATTTCCGCCAGTTCGCGGATCAGGCGGCCGAGGCGCCAGGTTCCGCCCGCGCCGAATCCGGCCCCATTTCCGCCCTCGAACCCGCCGGGCGCCTCCCCGGCATAGGCGTTGACGTTCTGGCCCAGCAGCGTGATCTCCCGCGTGCCGCCGGAGACCATGCGCCGGGCCTCCGCGATAACGGCCGCGGCCGGGCGCGAATATTCGGCGCCGCGCGTATAGGGCACGACGCAGAAGGTGCAGAACTTGTCGCAACCTTCTTGCACGGTGAGGAAGGCGGCCGGCCCCTGGCAAGCGCTTTCCTCCGGCAGGAAATCGAACTTCTCGTCGGCCTCGAATTCCTGGTCGATGGCGCTGCCTGCGCGCCGGGCTTCGGCCAGGAGTTCGGGCAGGCGGTGATACGTCTGCGGGCCGAAGACCAGATCGACCATCGGCGCGCGCCGGCGGATTTCCGCGCCCTCGGCCTGGGCGACGCAGCCGGCGACGGCGATCGTCGCCTCCTTGCCCGCGGCCCGGCGCGCCTGCTTGATGCGCTTCAGGCGCCCGAGCTCGGAATAAACCTTTTCGGCCGCCTTTTCCCGAATGTGGCAGGTGTTGAGGATGACGAGGTCGGCATCCTCCGGCCCATCGGCCTGCCGGTATCCGCGGGGTGCCAGCACATCCGCCATGCGGGCGGAATCGTACACGTTCATCTGGCAGCCGTAGGTCTTGATATAGACCGATTTCTGCATGCGAGCGTTTTACCGGTGGCGGCGCGCGGCCTCTGACTCTGGGGCGCCTTCGAGGCCCAATACGGTAAGCGCCGGAAAGGGTGTGTCAAGCGGCGGCCTCTTCTACCGGATCCCGGCCGGCAGGCGAAACGGCAGCCCGGCTGTCGGACTCTCCGGCCGGAAGCGGCGCCGCCGGGCCGGCCGGCCGGTCCCGCCCGGTCAGCGAACGGGCGACGCCGGCGGCGATGACCGCGTGGCACCAGGTCGACAATTCCTTGCGCGAAGCGAACCGGTCGATCGTCACCGGCTCGTGGAACCGGACTTCGATGCGCGACCTGCCGATGCCCAGGAATTGCCAGAGATGCCCCGCCAGTTCCATATCGCCGTACCAGGCGAAGAAGGGCCGCAGATGCCGGCCCATCGGAATCCCGTCCAGGTGGGTGTAGGCCACGGAGACCGGCTGGACGACGACCGGCTCGCCGCCGATCCGGATGGCGGCGGCGCTGAACAGGGCGCTGCGGAACGGCAGGACGAAGTTGCCGTCGCTGCTGGTGCCCTCCGGAAACAGGATCAGGCTATCGCCTTCGGTCAGCCGTTCCTTCAGCAGCTCGGCCTGCCGGACGGCGAGGCGCGGGTTGCGATCGACGAATACGGTGCGGCTGATTTTGGCGCACAGGCCGAAGACCGGCCAGCCGGCGACCTCCGCCTTGGCGACGAAACTGGCTTCGAGGAGCGCGCCGAGCACCGGGATATCCGCATAGGACGTGTGATTGGCGACGAACAGCACCGGCCCTTTCTTTTCCGGCTTGCCGACGACGGCCAGCCTGATGCCGAGCAGGCCGTTGAAGATGCGATAGACGCTGATCGGCCATTTCCGCGCGAAATTCAGGCGGAGCGCGAGGTTGACCGCCTGGACCGGAATGAGCGCCGCAAACCAGGCCATGCAGGCGGCGAGGCGGACGGCCGCGCGGATATGGGAAATATACAGCATCCCGCCGCCGTCCTTCAGCAGCCGGAGGCCCTGGCCGCGCGCGTGTCCGGCATGTCGAGTTCGCGCGTGTAGTGCTTGTAGTAGCGGTCGGAGACGGCGGCGACATCGACGATGACGCAAACGTCCACCGTATTGAATTCGTGATCGATGACGGCGCCGTCGCCCACCGAGCCGCCGAGGCGAAGATAGCCCTTGATCATCGGCGGCAGGTCGCGAAGCGCCGCCCTGGGGTCGATCCGGTCGGCCGGCATGAGATCCATGTCGACATAGCGGTCGCTGACCGCGACCGGCCGGTAGCGTTCGGGCGCAAGATGGTTGTGGTGCAGATAGGCCAGGGGCAGCGCGACCGCACCGGGGTCCGTTCCGTGCAGGCTGGCGCAGCCGAACAGGAACGCGATGTCGTTCGACATGACGTAGGCCGACACGCCGCGCCAGAGCACCTGCATGGCGCGGCGCGTACGATGGGCGGAGTCGACGCAGGAGCGCCCCATCTCCAGAATTTCCCCCGGCTCGGCGACCAGCCGGTCGATATCGTACTCCGCTGCGGTATAAAACCCGCCGACCCGGGCCGCGCCGGCCCGGCGCAACATGCGATAGGTGCCGACGACGCCGGCCGGCCCGGAGCCCAGATCGTCGTCCAGCACGATCAGGTGGTCGCAATGGGCGTCGAAATCGTCGAAATCGCGTTTGAGCCGGGCGACCTCTTCGGAGGGCCGGGCGGCCATTTCCTCGAAAAAGACGCGATAGCGCAGCGCCAGGGCGGCATCGATTTCCGCCCCGGTCTCGGCCAGCCTCACATGCAGCGGGCCCACGCGCTCATCGATCTGGCGCGCGCCGAAGCCTTCGGTATCCCGCGGGTCGACGATAGGAATCGGGGTCATCGGCAGACCGGAACCGGGACAGCGCCCGGAATTACCGCAGGCCGGGGGCGAGGCCGGCGCGCCTCACAGCCCGCCTTTTCTCTTGCGGGCATACAGCTCAAGCCGGTGGTCGACGATCTCATACCCCAGTTCCGCCGCGATTCGATCCTGCAGCCGCTCGATCTCGTCATTGCGGAATTCTATGACCTCGCCGGTCTGCACGTCGATCAGATGATCGTGATGCTCTTCGGGCGTTTCCTCGTAGCGCGAGCGCCCGTCGCCGAAATCGTGACGGTGCAGGATGTTGGCTTCCTCGAAAAGACGGACCGTCCGGTAGACCGTCGAAATGCTGATGTTCGAATCCTGCTCGACGGCGCGCCGATAGACCTGTTCGACATCCGGGTGATCCTCGCTCTCGGAGAGAACGCGCGCAATCACGCGGCGCTGGCCGGTCATGCGCAGGCCGCGTTCGTTGCACAGTTTCTCGATCCGGTCGGGCATCGTCTTCCGGCGTGGCCTCGAATGCGACGAACCGCGCGCCGACGCCGCCGCGCGCAGCGGCGACAGCCTACCGCGTCAGGGGCGACGACACGAGTCCCGAAACCGGATACCGGGGCAGCAATTCGCCGCCCTGCGCCCCGGGCGGCCGGCGCCTATTCGCCCTGCCCGCGGTCGCGACCGCCCGTGCCGAGGCCGATCTGCTTGGCCAGCTGGCTGCGGCGCCTGGCGTAGTTCGGTGCGACCATCGGATAGTCCGAAGGCAGGTTCCAGCGCTCCCGGTATTCTTCCGGCGTCATGTTGTAGGCGGTCTTCAGATGACGCTTCAGCATTTTGAGCTGCTTGCCGTCTTCGAGACACACAATGTAATCCGGCTGGATGGACTTCTTGATCGGCACTGCCGGCCGCGGCCGTTCGGGATCGGCTGCATCGCCGCCGCTGCCCTGCGCTTCGAGGGCCGCATAGGTTTCCTCGATCAGGCGCGGCAGGTCGCCCAGGAGCACCGTGTTGTTCGAAACATACGAGGAGACGATCTCTACAGTCTGTGACAACAGGTTGGCATGGTTAGTATTTTCTTGTTCGGACATTGCCGGTTCCGACCGAAAATGGGCGCCTATTCGACTCAGAATACAAAATTCGCGTTATATTGCAACCATAGCACAATAATTTTTTCAAGAAATTTAGTATTAAGCTGAAAATTCTCGACCCGATTGTCCAATATTATTTCATTTTGTCTCCATATTACAGAAATAAGGATCGGTGACAGGGTGTCGGCGCCGGAAACGATACGCTTGGGAATTTTCGCCGAAGCCGGCGGACAGGGTATCGATCACCGGGCCTGCCCGGGGCGGCGGGCTTCCGGCAACCGCGCTTCCGGCGGGCGCAGATAGAGCGGGCGCGGCAGGTCGAAGGCGCCCGGCCCGCCTTCGCCCGGGGCGCGGTGGCGCTCGGCGACCAGCGACGCAAAGGCTGCAGCCCGTGGCGGGCCGGCCATCGAAGCGTCCGGGACCCTCCCGCCGCCGGGGCCCGTTCGGCCACCCGCAATTGCAGGCGAATCCGAGATCAGGGGTAGGCTGCTTGCCGCGGCCTGCGAGATTGCGCCGGCGGCGCCCAGAATTTCCGGTTCGCCGGCCGCCGTGCCGCCGGGCCCGAAGCGCTGGCAGAAAAAATCGTTGCGTTTGGTATCGATGGCGACGACGCAGCCCGCCGGCGCGCGCACCGCGAGGGCCTCGAAGGTCGTGATTCCGATCGCGGGAATATCCAGGGCGAGGGCCATTCCCCGCGCCGCCGCCAGGCCGATCCTGAGGCCGGTAAAAGCGCCCGGGCCCCGGGTGACTCCGACCGCGTCCAGCTGCCCGAAGGCGACGCCGGCCGCAGCCAGGGTCTCTTCGACCATCGGCAGCAGGCGCTCGGCCTGGCCGCGCGGCATCGCCTCGTAGCGTCCGGCGACTACGCCGCCATCGGCCCAGACCGCAACGCTGCACGCAGCGCCGCCGGTGTCGAAAATCAGAAGCCGGGCCATGGCCGGAGTCCTGGCCGCCGGGCTAGAGGATTTCGCAGGCCTCGTCGAACGACAGGCGCGGCGGCTGTTCCTTGAGGGCGGAACGGTCGCCATAGCCGAGGCAGCACAGGAAATTCGACTCCAGTCGGCCGTCCGGGAAAAACTCGGCGTCGACGGTGGCGTTGTCGAAGCCGGACATCGGCCCGCAGTCCAGCCCGAGCGCCCGCGCCGCGACAATCAGATAGGCGCCCTGGAGCGTGCCGTTGCGGAATGCCGTGATTCCGGCGTGCGGCTTGCCGTCGAACCAGGACCGGGCATCGGGCACCTTGGGGAACAGGCGCGGCAGATGTTCGAAGAAGCGGGTGTCGTGGGCGACGATGGCAACGGCCGGCGCAGCCATGGTCTTGTCGACATTGGTGGCCGAAAGAGCCGGGCGGAGCCGTTCCTTCTGATCCGGCGACTTCAGGAACAGGATGCGCGCGGGCTGGCCGTTGGTGCTGGTCGGGCCCCATTTCGTCAGGTCCCAGACGGCGGCCAGAGTCTCGTCGGAAACCGGCTCGTCGGTATAGCGGTCGAAGGATCGGGCGGAGCGGAGGACCAGGTCCAGTGTCGCCGGGTCGGCAGTCATCAGTAGACCGCCCGGACTTCTTCCACCTCGGGCACATAATGGCGCAGCATGTTCTCGATGCCGGCCTTGAGCGTCATCGTCGAGCTCGGGCAGCCGGCGCAGGCGCCGCGCATGGTCAGATAGACGATGCCGCTGTCGAAACCGTGGAACTGGATATCGCCGCCGTCCATCGCGACCGCCGGGCGGACCCGTGTATCGATCAGCTCGCGGATCTGCTGCACCACGGGATCGTCGTCGTCCGCGCCCGGCATCTCGTCGCCGGTCTCCGCCCGCTCCGGCGCCATGACCGGCCGGCCGGCGGTGAAATGCTCCATGATCACGCCGAGGACCGAGGGCTTGAGCAGCGGCCAGTCCGTATGGCCTGCCTTGGTGACGGTGATGAAGTCCGAGCCGAGAAACACGCCGGCGACGCCATCGACGCCGAACAGGGCCTCGGCGAGCGGCGATCTGCCGTCCGCGGCGTCCGATGTCGGGAAATCGGCGGTCCCCTGTTCCAGCACCGTGCGGCCGGGCAGGAATTTCAGGGTCACCGGGTTCGGCGTTTCGGCGGTCTGGATGAACATCGCATATCTCGCGGTCGGGAGGCTGTGGCGGAACTGCCGAACGGCGGCCGCTCCGAAGCTGCCGGCAAAGTGGTGCGGCGGGCGGAGCGGGGGAAGGAGAACGCCGGCCGGGCCCCGCCGCCCCCCCCCCCCCCCCCGCCGCCCGGGCGGAGGGGGGGGGCGGGGCCCGCGCGCCGGACCCGCCGCGCTCTATCCCGCGCCCCGTCCGCAGCCCTATCCCGCGCCGGGCGCGATCCGGCGGTAGCTCAAGGCCTCGGCGATGTGCAGCCGGCCGACGGGGGCGGCGGCCCTTCTCGCGCCGGCGCCATCCGCCCCGTTGCCGTTGTTTCCGTCCATGTCCGCCAGAGTCCGCGCGACGCGCAGCACCCGGTGATAACCGCGGGCGCTGAGCCGCAGCTTTTCCGCCGCTTCGGTCAACAGCGTGCGGCCGGCCGCGTCGAGCGCGGCGGCGGCTTCCAGCAGGTCGCCGTCGGCTTCGGCGTTGGTCCGGATGCCCTGCCCGGCGTAGCGCGCCTTCTGGACGGCGCGCGCCGCGGCGATCCGCCGGGCCACGCCGGCGCTGCCTTCGCGCGGCGGCGGCAGCGACAGATCGGCCGCACTGACCGCCGGCACGTCGACATGGAGGTCGATCCGGTCGAACATCGGGCCGGAAATCCGGGTCTGGTATTCCCGGGCGCAGCGCGGCGCGCGCGAGCAGGCGAGCGCCGGATCGTCCAGATGGCCGCAGCGGCAGGGGTTCATGGCGGCGACCAGCTGAAAGCGCGCCGGATAGGTCACATGATGGTTCGCGCGCGCCACGACCGCCCGCCCGGATTCGACCGGCTGGCGCAGCGCCTCCAGGGTTTGCCGGTTGAACTCCGGCAGCTCGTCGAGAAACAGGACGCCGAGATGGGCGAGCGAGGCCTCGCCGGGCCTGGCGCGCATGCCGCCGCCGACCATGGCCGGCAGCGAGGCCGAATGATGCGGATCGCGGAACGGCCGGCGCCTTGTGATGCGGCCGTTGTCCAACATGCCGGCCACGGAATGGATCATGCTGACTTCCAGCGCCTCGGTAGCGTCCAGTGGCGGCAGGATGCCGGGCAGGCGGGCCGCCAGCATCGACTTGCCGGAGCCGGGCGGCCCGATCATCAGCAGGTTGTGGCCGCCCGCCGCGGCGATTTCCAGGGCGCGCTTGGCGGTCTCCTGCCCCTTGATATCGGCCAGGTCCGGATAGCGGCTTTCGTCGTCGGCCAGCGCCGGCTCCGGCGGGCGCAGCACCTGGGTGCCCTTGAAATGGTTGACCAGCGCGATCAGGGACCGCGGCGCCAGGACATCGAGATCGCCGGCCCAGGCGGCTTCGCCGCCGCACGCTGCCGGACAGACGATGCCGCGCCTGCCCTCGCCGACCGCCGCCATGGCCGCCGGGAGCACGCCCGCGACCGCCGCAATCTGGCCGTCCAGCGCCAGTTCGCCGACCACCGTGTAGCCGTCCAGCGCATCGGCCGGCAGGGCGCCCATCGCGATCAGCATGCCCACGGCGATCGGCAGGTCGAAATGACTGCCTTCCTTGAGCACGTCGGCCGGCGCCAGGTTGACGGTGATCCGCTTGGCCGGCAGGGCGAGCCCCAGGGCGGTGAGCGCGCTGCGCACCCGTTCCTGGGATTCGCCCACGGCCTTGTCCGGCAGCCCGACGATTTTGTAGACGACCACGCCGCTGCTGATCTGCACCTGGACATCGATGTCCAGCACGTCGATGCCGTTGAATGCAATCGTTTTGACCCGCGCGACCATGAGGCGGGCGATAGCAGAGCGGGCCTGGAACGGCAATTTATTCGTTTAACCGATCCGGTCCGCTGACCGGTTGACCCGCCGCGAACGGCCGCTAAGGTCCGGCGCGAATGCCAATTTCCAAACCGGGGGAATACCGCCATGCGCGTCATGCAGATCGAGGGGGACTGGGGCCTCGACAATATCCGGCTGGCCGAGCGGCCCGATCCGGTGCCCGGCCCGGGCGAGATCGTCGTGCGGATGCAAGCAGTGTCGATCAATTACCGCGATACCGTGATGGTCAACCGCGGCTACGGCCGGCGCTCGGGCGAGTTGCCGCTGGTCCCGCTTTCGGACGGCGCAGGCACGGTGGAAGCCGTGGGCGAAGGGGTCGGCCGGGTCTCCCTCGGCGATCTGGTCTGCCCGATCTTCGGCCAGAACTGGATCGACGGCACGTTCCGGGAAGAATGCTGGGGCGGCACGCTGGGCGGTCCGAACGACGGTACGGTGCAGGAGAAAATGCTGCTGCCGGAGACCGGGGTGGTCAAAGCGCCCGCGCACATGACGGCGGTCGAGGCGGCGACGCTGCCCTGCGCCGCCGTCACCGCCTGGAATGCCGTGGTCGAGCAGGGCCAGGTCAAGGCCGGCGACGCCGTCCTGGTGCAGGGAACGGGCGGCGTCTCGCTGTTCGCGCTCCAGTTCGCCAAAATGCACGGGGCCGAAGCGGTCGCGACCTCGTCGAGCGACGACAAGCTGGAAAAGGCGAAGGCGCTGGGCGCCGATCACCGGATCAACTACCGCGAAACGCCGGACTGGGGGAAGGCGGCGCGGGCTGCACTCGGCCGCGGCGTCGACCATATCGTCGAGGTCGGCGGCGGCGGGACGCTGGAGCAATCGCTCCGCGCAGTACGGCCGGGCGGCACGGTCAGCCTGATCGGCGTGCTGGCAGGCGCGGCGGGCACGCTCAATCTCGGTCCGGTCGTGACCCAGAATGTCCGGCTCCAGGGCGTCACGGTCGGCAGCCGGTCCATGTTCGAGGCGATGAACCGGGCGATGACCCATTTCGCCACCCGGCCGGCGGTGGACGACGCCCACCGCTTCGCGTTCGAGGATGTTGCCGAGGCCCTGCGCACCTTTCCGGAGGGCCGCCATTTCGGCAAGGTCTGCGGCACCGCCTGGGGCGGCTGAGCCCACTGGCAGAGCGGGACTGTCTTACCGGCCCGCGACGGCCGGCGGCGGCGATGGACTCTCCTGCGATTCCGATGAGTCCTTACCGGTATCCGCAGGCGCACCGGTCAGCTCGAGGAACAGGTCTTCGAGGTCGCTCTCCTGGGTCGAAAGGTCGGCGATCGTCAGGCCGCTTTCGCGCACGTCGTCGATGAGATCGCGGAATCTGGTCCGGCTCGGGCGATAGCGGACGATCAGCCGGCGCGGCGGGACGAGTTCGGCGTCGTAGGCCGACAGTCCCGGCGGAAGATCGCCCAGCGGCTCGCCCAGGAGGATGGTCACCTCCTTGCGGTCCATCCGCTTCAGCAGGGCCTCGGTCGTGTCGCAGGCGATGACCTCGCCATGGTTGATGAAGGCGATCCGGTCGCACAACTCCTGCGCTTCCTCCAGATAGTGGGTCGTCAGCAGGACGGTTGTGCCCGACCGGTTCAGGGTCCGGATCTGGCCCCACAATTGCTGGCGCAATTCGACGTCCACGCCGGCGGTCGGCTCGTCCAGCACCAGGACCGGCGGCTTGTGAACCATCGCCTTGGCCACCATCAGGCGGCGCCGCATGCCGCCGGACAGCGTGCGCGAATAGTTTTCCGCCTTGTCGGTGAGCTGGACGGCGGCGAGCAATTCCTCGGTGATCCGCTCGCGCACCGGCACGCCGTACAGGCCCGCCTGGAATTCCAGCAACTCGCGGGGCGTGAAGAAGGCATCGACATTCAACTCCTGAGGCACCACCCCGATCGCGGCGCGCGACTGGCGCGGGCGCCGGTCGATATCGATGCCCCAGATCGAGGCCGTCCCGGCGGTCTTGTTGACCAGACCGGCCAGAATGTTGATGAGCGTGGATTTGCCCGCCCCGTTGGGGCCGAGCAGGCCGAATACGGAGCCTTTGGGAATGTCGAGATCGATGCCCTTCAGCGCCTCGCTCGGCGGAAATTTCTTCGATCCGCGATAGGTTTTTGCAAGGCCGCGAACCCGGACGGCGGGGACGGCGTCGCCGGGATCGGCGGCCGGGGCGGTGGCGGCGTCGGGCATGGCCGGAAAGTGGGGCGGACAAGAGGGGCAAGCAAGGCGGCGGCCGGAGCCCGCGTCGGCTCGGGCGGCGGCGGCCGAACGGCACAGGCTATTCCCGGCGCAGAATCCGGTCGACGAGGACGGTCGCCCACCATTGGCTCATGAAGTCCGCCTTCAGG
This sequence comes from Rhodospirillaceae bacterium Spongia-Bin9, assembly GCA_900197615.1. Classification (GTDB taxonomy): domain Bacteria; phylum Pseudomonadota; class Alphaproteobacteria; order Bin65; family Bin65; genus Bin65. Next base: position 14,912 of record FZLR01000044.1, on the reverse strand, counting down.
GCGGCGGGATCGTAGTCTTCCTCGATCCAGCGGCGGAAACCCTGCCCGCCCGTATCGCCGACGTAACGCTCGAAGAAGAAATCCAGGATCCCGGTCTTGGCCTGGCGCCAGTGGCCGTAGCGCAGACCGAGTTGCCGTTGCGCCAGCCCGATCGGCTTCCCCTCCACGCCGTGCAGGAAGGCGGCGGCGAACAACCCGGCCCGGTCGGCGCCGGTCTTGCAGTGTGCGAGGACCGGGTAGTCCAGTTCCTCGGCCATGTCCAACAGCTGCAACATCCGGTCCTTCCGCGGCGCGCCGCGGGAATCGAGCCGGAAATCGATATGGGCGAGGCCGAGTCCGCGGCAGGCCGCAATCTCCTGTCCGTAGGTGGCGTACGGATGCCGGCCGCGCAGATTGATCACCGTTTTGAGACCGTACCGCCGGGTCCAGCGGCGCAGCTGGGACGGCGTCGGCTGGCCGGAGCGGAACAGGCGCGGCGACACGCGGTAGAACCGGTTATGCACCAGCCGGAACACCGCATGGTCGCGGAACAGCGCGTCCGCCGCGGCGCCCGGAGACAACACGGGCGAAACCGGCGGCGGTTCCGGCGGGCTGCCCTTCAAGAGTCGGCCGGTGCCCGGCCGCCGCCCGCGGCGGCGCCCTGCCTTCTCGCTACGATCAGGGCATAGCCGAGGCCGGTGAAGAGCATGATCAGACCGTAGACGGCGCTCGCGATGGCAAAGCGGACATCGCCGAGCAGGGTCGTCCCGACCACGATCCCCAGGGTCGCATTCTGAAAGCCGCATTCGATGGTGACCGCGATCCTTTGCGCCGGGTTCAGACGCAGTGCCGCGGCGACGCCATGGGCAATCGCCAGCATCAGCAGGTTGAAGACCAGGGCGACAAGGCCGGCCTGGGCGAAGAAGGGCACGATGTCGTCGCGCGACACGATCAGCCCGGCAATGACCACCAGGACGAAGACCGCGGTCGACAGCAGGCGCGTATGGCCGCCCGCCCATTGGGCGAAGCCCGGCGCCAGCCGGCGTACCAGCATGCCGAGTGCAGTCGGCACCACGACGATGGCGGTGATCTTGAGGACGGTCTCGAGCACCGGCAAAGGCGGCGCATCCTGGCCCATGAAATGGTTCAGGCTGCCGCCGACGATCAGCGGCACGGTCACGACGGCGAGCAGGCTGATCACGGCGGTGAGCGAGATCGACAAGGCGACATCGCCCCGCGCCATCGAGGTCATGAGGTTCGAGGTTGTGCCGCCGGGGCAGGCGGCCAGGATCATCAGCCCGACCGCCAGGATCGCAGCCATCGGCCAGACCGAAGCGAGGGCGAAGGCGGCGGCCGGCAGTACGATCAGCTGCAGACCGGCGCCGGCGAGAAAATCCTTCGGCTGGGCGAACACCCGGGCGAAATCGCGCCCTGTCAGGCCCAGCCCCATCGCGAACATGATGAGCGCCAGCGCCAGCGGCAGGATCACGTTGGTAACGATGCCCATCGAGCTCTCCCGCGATCGTATCGGACTATATGGCCGTACCGTCGCAACCGGGCCTCGAAGTCGCCCCGGCCGTCACCGCCCCGGAAGGCGCCCGCCTATTCCCGGTAGGAGGGGTCGCGCCGGTCGAGCATACGCAGCAGGGCGGGCCAGGCCATGTCGTTGGAGACTCTTGCGAAGAACTCCCGATTGGCGCCCTGGTGTGCCGTCTTCGAGACGATCTCTTCCTTCGGCGGATGGATTTCGGCGCCGGTCGAGAGCGTCCGCACCTGCATCGAGCAGGCGCGTTCCAGGAAGTACATGCGCTGGAACGCTTCGGCGACGGTTTCCCCGCAAGTCAGCGTACCGTGGTTCCACAGCAGCATATAATTCCGGTCGCCCAGGTCTTTCTGCAGGCGAGGCCGCTCGTCGAGGTCGACGGCGACGCCCTCGTAGTCGTGCCAGGCGATCTGGTCGCGGATCAGCAGGGCGGTCTGGTTGAGCGGGAGCAGGCCGCGGCTGTCGGTCGACACCGCCGTACCGTCCAGGGTGTGGAGATGGATGACGCAGCGCGCATCTTCCCGCGCCTCGTGGACCGCGCTGTGGATGGTGAATCCGGCCTGGTTGACCCCGTAGTCGCTCTCCGTCGCCAGCACGCCGTCCAGATCGATCTCGATCAGGCTGGAGGCCGTGATCTCCTCGAACATCATGCCGTAGGGGTTGATCAGGAAGCGATGTTCGGGGCCGGGGACGCGCGCGGAAATATGCGTGTAGATCAGGTCGTCCCAACCGTAGTGGGCGACCAGCCGATAGGCGGCGGCCAGGTCGACGCGGATCGCCCATTCCTCGTCGGATACCCGGTCGCGGACATTGCCGGCAGGGCGGATGGCCGTAACGGTGCTCATGGTCGATCTCCGGGCGGTTGGTCTTTCCGATCTGTCAGCGGCCCGATCGGCGCGCCGAGCGACTGCATCGTCGGAACGAAGCCGGGGAAGCTGGTGCCGATCATAGCCGTATCGTCCACGGCAACGCCATCCCTGCTGGCGAGGCCGAGGACCAGGAAGCTCATGGCGATGCGGTGGTCGTGCAGCGTGGCGACCGGGTTGTCCGGGCCGGCGCCGGCAACCGGCCTTCCGCCGGAGCCGTCGATCTCCATCCAGTCGTCGCCGGTCCGCACCGGTACGCCGCAGCGGGCGAGCCCGTCGGCGACGGCGGCCAGGCGGTCGCTTTCCTTGACCCTCAACTCGCCGATGCCGTCGAACCGGCTGGTACCGTTTGCGACGGCCGCAGCGGCAGCGAGCACAGGATATTCGTCGATCATCGACGCCGCCCGCGTCGCCGGCACCGCAACGGCCTTCAGGGCGCCGGCCCCCGCCACCAGATCGCCGACCGGCTCGCCGGAGACCTCACGCCGGTTCTCGATGGAAAGATTTGCACCCATTTCGGCGAGGGTATCGTACAGGCCGGTGCGCAACGGATCGAGGCAGACGCCGCGAACGGTCACAGCACCGCTGCCGGCCAGCAGGGACGCGACCAGCGGGAAAGCCGCCGAAGAGGGATCGGCCGGCACGGAGAAATCGGCGGCGGAAATTTCCTGCCAGCCGCGGACCGTGACGCGCGTTCCGGCTCTTCCGCGTGCCGTGGTTACCGTACAACCGAAATGGCGCATCATGCGCACGGTATGGCCGCGAGTCGGCGAGGCTTCGATCACCGAAGTCTCGCCCATCGTGTTGAGCCCGGCGAACAGCACGGCCGACTTGACCTGGGCCGAGACGACGGGCAGGGCGTATACCATGGGTGTCGACGCTCGCGCGCCCCAAACGGTCAGCGGCAACCTGCCGCCGGCGGCGCAGTCGAAACGCGCGCCCATCTGCGACAGCGGTTCGGTCACCCGCGCCATCGGCCGTCGGCGCAGCGAGGCGTCGCCGGTCATCACCACGCGCAGATCGTGGCTCGACAGGATGCCGAGCAGAAGACGCGCGGCGGTGCCCGCGTTGCCCATATCGAGGACGGTATCCGGCTCGGACAGCCCGCCGACGCCGACGCCGTCGATTATCCAGGCGCCGTCCCGCTGCCGATCGACCGGCACGCCCAGACGGCGCAGGGCGCCTGCCGTAGCCAGCACGTCGGCGCCTTCCAGCAGGCCGGTGACGCGCGTCCGGCCGATGGCGAGCGCACCGAGCATCAGGGCGCGGTGCGAGATCGACTTGTCGCCGGGCACCACCGCCACGCCGTCGAGCGTTCCGGCGCGCTGCGCCATCGCGGGGCGGGCCGCACCGTCGGAATTTTCGGGAAGGACAGCGGACATCGGAGAGCTTCGGGAAGAGCGTTCGGCGGGGCGAAGGCGGCGGATGGATCGGTGCGGATGTGCAATTCGGGTCTTGACGGCGGATGCCTGTCTACCACATAGCCGCCTCATCCGACTTTCGCATGGTACAGGTTGCCGCCGTCCGGCGACGCTACCGCGAATTTTCTGCCCCGATCCGGAGACTTGCCTTGGCTGATGCCGACCTCGGACAAAAGCGCGCCTGCCCCTCCTGCAGCGGCAAATTTTACGATCTTACCAAAGCGCCGGCCGTGTGCCCCTATTGCGGTGCGACGTTCAATCCGGACGATTTGGTTCGCGGACGCAGCCGCAAGCCGCCGGTGCAGGAAGAAGTCAAGCGCAAGGCCGACGAAAAACCGGCCGGCGACGGCAAAAAATCGGACGATGACGTGACGTTGCCCGACGACATCGAGGATGTCGATGTGGACAGCGACGGCGACGAGGACGACGATGTTCTGGAGGATGCCTCAGATCTGGGCGAGGACGATTCCGACCTCGGCGAGGTTATGGAACATGTCGAAAAGCCGGAGAAGGAAGGCTGATCCGCCGGACCCGGATTGCCCTCAGGGATAGAGCGCTTCCGTACGCCAATCCTCGCCCTCGCGGCGATAGACCAGGCGGTCGTGCAGGCGGAACTGACCGTCCTTCCAGAATTCGAAGCCGCGGGGAACCAGCCTGAAGCCGCTCCAGTGCGGCGGTCGCTCGACCTTGCCGACGGCAAACCGGGCGGTAAAAACGCCGACCCGCTTCAACAGTTCGGCCTTGCCCGCCATGGGCCGCGATTGCTGCGAGGCCCAGGCGCCGATTTGGCTGCCCCGTGCGCGGCTGGCGAAATAGGCGTCCGCTTCAGCGTCGGTCACGGTCTCGATCGCGCCCTCGACGCGCACCTGGCGGCGCAGCGATTTCCAGTGAAAGCAGAGCGCGGCTTGCGGATGCGCCAGCAGTTCCGTTCCCTTGCGGCTTTCGAAATTGGTGTAGAAGACGAAGCCATCGGCGTCTGCGCCCTTCAACAGCACCATCCGGATGGATGGCATGCCGTCTGCGCCGACGCTCGCCAACGCCATGGCGTTGGCATCGTTCGTCTCCGATTCGCGGGCTTCGGCAAACCAGGCATGGAACAGGTCGATGGGTTCGGCGGTCGGTTCGATGCTCATGGCCGGAACTATACCCCGATCGGCGCAGCCCGGATACCGGCGGCAACGCCCGAAGAAGGCCGCAGCGCGGGCTTCTGCCGTTCGAATGTGTTCCGGCGACGGTTGTCGTCGATACCGGCGTACAACATATAAATGGCAAGGATCGACAGCAGTTGCGCGGTTCGTGCAGCCGGCCGGACAGGCCATTGGAACAGGAGATCGAACGGTGCGTAAAGCGCTTCTGGCCATCGGAATGAGTGCGGCCCTCGTGCTGCCGGCCTGCACGACGAACAAGGAAACCGCCGGGACCGCGGGCGGCGCGGTGATCGGCGCGCTCGCCGGCGCGGCCCTGGCCCGGAAAGGCGATACGAGCGGCCGGTTGGCAGGCGCCGCGATCGGCGGTCTGGTCGGCGGGTTCATCGGTAACCGGATCGGCGCGGCGCTCGACCGCAAGGACCGCGAAATGGCGCATTTGAACGCTCACCGGGCGATGAAGCACGGCAGGACCGGCCACAGCCGCGCCTGGCGCAACCCGCGGACCGGAAACGGCGGCATCGTCACGCCGACGTCACCGCCCTACCGGGCGAAGCGCGGTCCGGCCAAAGGCCGGGTCTGCCGCAAATTCACCGAAACCGTAACGCTCGCCGACGGCAGGTCGGAGACCGTCAGCGGCCGGCGGTGCCGGACGCACAGCGGCGCCTGGGGAGTTGTCCTCTGACCCGGCGGGGTGCGCCGCGGCGCCAGCCGGGGCGAAGGCCTATCCAGCCGTCCTCTCCGTCCCGCCGGCTTCCGCCGCGTCAACGCCATCGTCACTGCCGAACAGCTCGCGCAGCGAAACGTCCAGCGCCGATTTCTGCGCCGTCTCGGACAGTCCGATCAGGGAGTCCAGCCGGGCGGTCCAGCGTGCCTCATCCTGCAACCCGCCCAGTCCCGGCCGGATGGTGATACCGAGGTCGCGGGCGATTTCGTAGACGCTCAGCGCCGCCGGGTCGCGCGACAGGAGCCAGGCATCCTCGTTGGAGCGCGAGATATAGTGCAGCGCTTCGAGCCGCTCCAGCAGCGGCTCCAGCAATTCGGCGGAATCCGGCAGCGGCTCCAGGAGCGTCTCGGTATCGACCGGCCGGCCGGACTCCCCGGCCCGGTACAGGCCGTGCAGGATCACCATCGCCTGTCCGAGCCGCCTCGTCGTGCGGCTCTCGCCGGGCGGCCCGTGACGCTGCAGGGCAAGCCACTCCGGCAGCGCCGCGGCGGTTTGCGCGCCGAACAGGACGGCGCACCACACCAGGTACATCCAGACCAGCAGCAGCGGGATGTAGGACAGCGCGCCATACAGGGTTTCGTAGGACGGGAAGGCGCGGAAGTAGAGCGTGAAGCCCCATTTCAGCCCGTCGTACAGCAGCAGCGCAACGACAGCGCCGAGCGCGGCATAGCCCAGCCGGACCTTGCGGTACGGGATCACCAGGTAGGCGACGGCGAAGGAGACGAACAGCAGCAGCGGCGGCAGCCAGCGGACGGCGGTGTTCTGCACCCAGCTTCCCTCGACGACGCCCAGGTTCGCCTGCGCAAACAGATAGGTCGAGATTGCGATGCTGCCGCCGGCGAGCAGCGGTGTGACGGTGAGGACCGCCCAGTACATGGTCATGCGCTGGACCAGCGGCCGGACCTCCGGCTGGCGCCAGATCCGGTTGAACCAGGTATCGACCGTATCGAGCAGGATGACGGCGGTGACCGCCAGCGCGACCGTGCCGACCGCGGTCAGCTCGCGCGTGTTGCGCAGGAACAGATCGAACTGGCCGCGCACCGCCTCGACATTCTGCGGCAGGAATATCTCCAGGATGAAGGACAGCAGATCGGTGCGGATCCGGTCGAACACCGGAAAGGCCGCCAGGATCGAGAAGCCGATGGCGGCGAGCGGCACGACCGCCAGCAGCGTGGTGTAGCTGAGCGAGGCCGCCGCGCTGAAATTCCGGTCCTTCCAGAAGCGCAGGCAGAGATAGACGCAGAAATCGCCCGCGCCGCGTACCGTTCGCCAGGTCGCGGGCCATTCCCGGTCGTCGATGCGGTCGTCGATGCGCTTGTCGGCTTCCGTCATACCCGGTGCGGCTCATTGTTTCCTGCGGGGCCGGGCGGGCGACGATCCGCCCGGATGCTGCCCGAACCGGCCGAAGACAATACCGCGCCGGGCCGGGCTTGTCGCGCAATTGACCGGTTTAGCGCGCCGTGTAGGATGCACCCGCACCGTAGCAGGATGGACATAACCGATATATGGCCGCTCAAGCGGGACTGATGGCCGGCAAGCGCGGCCTTGTGATGGGCGTCGCCAACGACCGGTCGATCGCTTGGGGAATCGCGCGCGCGGTCGCGGAACAGGGCGCCGAACTGGCCTTCACCTTCCAGAGCGACGCGCTCGAACGGCGCGTCCGGCCGCTGGCGGAAAGCGTCGGCGCCTCGCTCGTCCTGCCCTGCGACGTTACCGAGGAAGACTCGCTGGACGAGACTTTCTCGGCACTCGGCCGGACCTGGGGCAGCCTGGATTTTGTCGTCCATGCCATCGCCTATGCCGACAAGGAGGAGCTGAAGGGCAAGTATCTCCAAACGTCGAAAGACAATTTCGTCCGCTCGATGCTGATTTCCTGTTATTCCTTCACCGATGTCTGCCGCCGCGCTGCGGCCCTGATGAACGACGGCGGCAGCCTGCTGACGCTGACCTATTACGGCGCCGAGCGGGTGATGCCGCATTACAATGTGATGGGCGTGGCCAAGGCGGCGCTCGAGGCGAGCGTGAAATATCTTGCCGTCGACCTGGGCGACCGCGGCATCCGGGTCAACGCCATCTCGGCCGGGCCGATCAAGACGCTGGCGGCCTCGGGCATCGGCGACTTCCGCTACATCCTGAAATGGAACGCCGATAATGCGCCCCTGCGCCGGAACGTGACGACCGGCGAGGTCGGCGGCGCCGGCCTCTACCTGCTCTCCGGCCTGTCGACCGGCGTGACCGGCGAAGTCCACCATGTCGACAGCGGCTATCACGTCGTCGGCATGAAGGCGATCGACGCGCCCGACCTGATCGCCGAAGCGCGCGGGACGGGCTGACCATGCCCGGCAACGCCTTCGGCACGGCGTTCCGGTTCACCACCTGGGGCGAGAGTCACGGCCTCGCCATCGGCGGCGTGGTCGACGGCGTGCCGCCGCGCCTGCCGCTCACCGAGGACGATATCCAGCCCTGGCTCGACAAGCGCCGGCCGGGGCAGTCGAAATACGTCACCCAGCGCAAGGAGCCGGACCGGGTGCGCATCCTCTCCGGCACCTTCGAGGGGCTGACCACCGGCACGCCGATCTCCCTGATCATCGAGAATGTCGACCAGCGCCCGCGGGACTATTCCGAGATCAAGGACCTGTTCCGGCCCGGCCACGCGGATTTCACCTACTGGAAGAAATACGGCATCCGCGACTATCGCGGCAGCGGCCGGGCCTCGGCGCGCGAGACCGCCATGCGGGTCGCCGCCGGCGCGGTCGCCCGGCAGGTACTGAAAGCGGCCTGGGGCGACGGCTTCCGGGTCCGCGGTGCAATGGTGAAGATGGGGCCGCTCGGCATCGACCGCGAGCGCTGGGACTGGGGCACCGTCGGCGACAACCCCTTCTGGTGCCCGGACGCGGCGGCCGTACCGGAGTGGGAGCGCTTCCTGAGCGCCGCCCGCAAGGCCGGCTCCTCGGCCGGCGCGGTGCTGGAAATCCACGGCGAGGGCGTGCCGCCCGGCCTGGGCGAGCCGGTCTACGACAAGATGGACGCCGACCTCGCCAAGGCGATGATGTCGATCAACGCGGTCAAGGCGGTCGAGATCGGCGACGGATTTGCCGGCGCGGAGCTTCCGGGCGAGGACGCCCACGACACCATGCATATGGAAGACGGCGCCATGACGTTCGACAGCAACCGGGCCGGCGGCACGCTGGGCGGCATCACCAACGGCGAGCCGCTGGTCGTGCGCTTCGCCGTCAAGCCGACCTCGTCGCTGCCCCGGCCGCGGCCCACGGTCACGATCGACGGCGAGGACACCGCCGCGATCACCAAGGGCCGGCACGATCCCTGCGTCGGCATCCGCGCCGTGCCGATCGGCGAGGCCATGATGGCCTGCGTCCTCGCCGACCACTGGCTGCGCGACCTGGGCCAGCGCGGGCGGTAGCCGCTCGCGGGTGTCACGATTTGTCGTGGCGACACCGCGGGCCGCGATAATACAGACCGGCCTATATTTTGAATTTTTTGCCATAGGGCTGGTGCCGTTTTCCTCCATTTTCGGCGCGGAATCCGCAGAAATCTGCCATTCCCGCTCTGACGGCTGCGAACCGGCGACGGCCGGACATGGACGTCGAGCCGGTCCTTCGCCACATCGATACCCACAGAAATCCGTTCCATGACCCGTCCTTGCAAATGCGGTCTCGCACGGCGGACCGAGAAATCTCTTCGGCACTGTGCACCGGACTTTGCGCCGTGCCGGAAAGATATCTTCGCGTCGCGAACCTATGGTTCGCTCCGGTCGATATGACGGCAGGATAAGCGACCGGACCGGCACTCAGCCCTCGCCGTCCGCAACGATGGCGGCCAGGAACCGGTCGCCGTAGCGCTCCAGCTTGCGGGCGCCGACGCCGTGGCAGGCGGCCAGCGCATGGAGGCTCCGGGGCTTGCGGGCGGCCATGTCCTGGAGGCTGCGGTCGTGGAACACAACATAGGGCGGCACGCCGTCCGCCCGGGCGATCTCCAGCCGCAGGTCCTTGAGCCGGGCGAACAGCGCCTCGTCGACATCCGCCGGCAACGGCGCTGCGGCGCGTTTCCGGCTCTTCGATTCCCGCGCCGCTTCCCCGTGCAGCGCCACGCTCTCGGCGCCTTTCAGCACGGCGCGGCCCTTGCCGCCGAGTTGCAGGCCGCCGTAGCCGCCGAGGTCGATCCTCAGCACGTCCGCCGCCACGAGCTGGCGCAGATAGGAGCGCCAGAGCGTCTTGCCGATATCCGCGCCGACGCCGAAGGTCGGCAGCCGGTCGTGGCCGAACTGGCGGACCTTCTCCGTCTCCTCGCCGCGCAGCACGGCGACCAGATGCTCGGCGCCGAAGCGCTCGCCGGTGCGCAGCGCCGCCGACAATGCCTTCTGCGCAATTACCGCGCCGTCGATCGTCTCGACCGGCGCGAGGCAGCGGTCGCAGTTGCCGCAGGGCTCGCAGGCCTCCCCGAAATAGCCGAGCAGGGCCTGGCGCCGGCAGCCGGCGGTCTCGCACAGGGCGAGCAGCGCGTTCAGCCGCTGGTGCTCGACCCGCTTCGCTTCCTCCGGCCGCTCCGAATCGTCGATCATCAGGCGGCGCAGGCGGATATCGTCCATGCCGTAGAGCATCAGGGTTTCCGCCGGCAGCCCATCCCGCCCGGCGCGGCCGATCTCCTGATAGAAGGCTTCCACGGTCGAGGGAATGTTGGCGTGGGCGACGAAGCGGACGTCCGGCTTGTCGATGCCCATGCCGAAGGCGATGGTCGCGACCATGATCACGCCGTCTTCGGTCAGGAAGCGGTCCTGGTGCCGGTCCCGGTCGCCCTGGTCCATGCCGGCGTGGTAGGGCAGCGCGGTGCGCCCTGCCGCCGCCAGCCGGTGCGCGGTCTGCTCCGCGGCCTTGCGGGACAGGGTGTAGACGATGCCGGATGCGCCGTTGTAACGGTCCAGCAGGCTGTCGATCTGCCGGGCCGCCGAATTGCGCGGCGCGATGCCGATCCGGAGGTTCGGCCGGTCGAAGCCGGCGACGAAGACTTTCGCCCGGCCGCCGAACAGCCGCTCGACGATGTCCTGCCGCGTGATGGCATCCGCCGTTGCCGTGAAGGCGCTGAACCGGGCGTCCGGAAACCGGTCCGGCAATTCGGCGAGGCGGCGATAGTCGGGCCGGAAATCGTGGCCCCATTGCGAGATGCAGTGCGCCTCGTCGATCGCGAAGCGCGCCGGGGCATGGCGGGCGAGGCCGTCGAGCACCTCCTCCCGCATCAGCCGTTCGGGCGAAATGTAGAGCAGGCGCAGGCGGCCCTCGCGCATATGCCGGTGGGTTTCGGCAGCCTCGGCCCGCGGCGTCGCCGAATTCAGCGCGCCGGCGGCCACGCCGTTGAGGCGCAACGCGGCGACCTGGTCCCGCATCAGGGCGATCAGCGGCGAGACGACGACCGTGAGGCTCCCGCCCGCCAGCGCGGGAAGCTGGTAGCACAGCGATTTGCCGGAGCCGGTCGGCATCACGGCCAGCACATTCTCGCCCGCCATCAGCGCGTCGACGATCTCCGCCTGGCCGGGCCGGAAACCGGCGAAGCCGAAGGTCTCTTTCAGGATGGCGCGGGCAGCGTCGAGGTCGGGCATCGCGATGCGGGGCGGCAGTCGGCAAGCGGGAAACGGCGCGCGACCCTATCGCTCCCTCCGGCGCTTGGAAACAGGGTCGAATTTCCCTACCCTCGCCGCGCCATGGACCATTCCCCGACCGAAGACACCCTGACCGAGGACCAGCGCCGGATCGAAGACGCGGTCGGCGCGATCTGCGACCGGTTCGACGACAACTTCTGGCTGGAGCGCGACCGCGACGGCGGCTTCCCGTTCGAGTTCCATGCCGCGATGGCCGAGGGCGGTTGGCTCGGCATCGCCATGCCGGAGGCCCAGGGCGGCGCGAACCTCGGCATCGCCGAGGCGGCGGCGATGATGCGCCGGGTCGCGCAGTCGCCGGGCGCCATGGCGGCCTGTTCCTCGATCCACATGAACATCTTCGGCCCGCACCCGATCGTCGTGTTCGGGACCGAGGAGCAGAAGCAGCGCTGGCTGCCGGACCTGATCGCCGGCCGGACCCGCGCCTGCTTCGGCGTCACCGAGCCGAATGCCGGCCTCGATACCACCAACATCAAAACCCGCGCGGTGCGCACCGGGCCGCAGAGCAACGCCGGCTATACGATCTCCGGCGAGAAGATCTGGACGTCGACGGCCCAGGTCGCCGACCGCATCCTGCTGCTCACCCGCACGACGCCGCGCGAGGATTGCAAGCGGCCGACCGACGGCCTGACCCTGTTCTTCACCGCACTGGACCGCGAGAAGATCGAGGTCCGGGAGATCGACAAGATGGGCCGCAAGGCCGTCGATTCGAACATGCTGTTCATCGAGGGATTGCAGGTGCCGGCGGAGGATAGGATCGGCGCGGAGGGGCAGGGCTTCGAATGCCTGCTCCACGGCCTCAACCCGGAGCGCTGCCTGGTCGCCGCGGAAGCCATCGGCATCGGCCAGCAGGCCTTGCGCCGCGCCGCCGATTATGCCCGGGAACGGGTCGTGTTCGGCCGGCCGATCGGGCAGAACCAGGGCATTCAGCACCCGCTCGCAGAAAGCTGGGCCGAGCTCGAGGCCGCCTGGCTGACAGTCCTGCACGCCGCCGGCCTGTACGACGCCGGCAAGCCCTGCGGCCCGCAGTGCAACGCCGCGAAATATCTCGGCGCCGAGGCCGGCTTCCGCGCCTGCGAGCGCGCGATCCTGGCCCATGGCGGCATGGGCTATGCCAAGGAATTCCATGTCGAGCGCCTGCTGCGCGAGGTCATGATCTGCCGGATCGCGCCGGTCTCGCGCGAACTGATCCTGAGCCACATCGCCGAAAAGGCGCTCGGCCTGCCGAAGAGCTATTGAGTCCGAAAGGCTATCGGGTCTTTCGGGTCTCGGCCCGGACATTCAGATAGTTGCCGGCGAAGATGACGACGGCGCCGACGACGACCCAGAGATCGATGAGTTCCGCATAGGCCAGCCAGCCCACGATCATCGCAAGCGGCAGCCGCACGAAATCCATCGGCACGACGACATTGGCGTCGACGAGGCTGAGCGCGCGGGCCATGCAGTAATGCGCGGTCAGGCTGCAGACGCCGACAATCCCGATCCAGCCCCAGTTCCAGCCCGACGGCCAGAGCCAGGCGTCCAGGCCGGCCAGCAGGGCGAGCGGCGTCTGGATCGCCACCATCCAGAACAGCATGGTCAGCGGCGCATCGGTCCGCATCAGCCGGCGGGTCAGCACATAGGTCGAGAAGGCGAATCCCAGCGCCGACAGCAGGGCCGCGATCTGCGGCATGCCGACCGGAGATATGCCGGGCCGCAGGATGATCAGCACTCCGGCGAAACCGAGCAGGACGGCCGCGACGCGCACCAGGGTGATCTTCTCCCCCAGGATCAGCGCGGCAAGGATCAGCGTCCAGATCGGCGTCGTGAATTCCAGCGCAAACACCTCGGCAAACGGGATGAAGGCGATGGCATAGAACCAGGCGTATTGAGCGCCGAGATGGACAACGCTTCGCGCGCCGTGGGTTGCGAATTTGCGGGTGCGCACCCGGTGCCAGCCGGTGACCTGAAACAGCACCAGCAGAATGCCCAGCCCGACCACGCCGCGCCAGAACAGCAGCTGGAAGATCGTGATCTCTGCGGAAAGCTCGCGCCCCGCCACCGCTATCGACATCAGCGAAACGAATGTCCCGACCATCCAGAACGCGACCTTCAGGATCGGCGCAAGGGATGTGGCGGCGGTCATTCGGCAGCGGTTTCCTCGTCGGGTTCGGGGCGGGCAGGCGCCGGGGAACGATGGCCGGAAACCCTCGCCTGCGCCCATTCCGGCCCGGCGCGGGATCATCCGACAGAAACGGGCCTGCCGGCAAACGATAAACTGCAACCGGGCGATGCGGCGTCGTCCCTTGCCCCGCAATGGCGGACGCCCTACTCACGGGGCGCAATGCAGACATCGAGGGTCAATTCGGGAGAGGCTCTGCCGTGGCCAGAATCCTGATCGCGGGCGCCGGGATCGCCGGGCTGACGGCGGCCGGCTGCCTGCTGCTCGCCGGGCACGAGGTCGAGATCTACGAGCAGGCCCCGGAACTGGGCGAGATCGGCGCCGGTATCCAGCAGAGCGCCAACGCGACCCATGTCATGCGCCATCTCGGCGTTCTCGATGCGCTGGAAGAGATGGCCTTCCTGCCGCCGGTGACGGAATTCCGCCTGTTCGACAATGGCGAGGTCCTGCAGGCGCTGGCGCTCGCCGCGACCCATAAGGAGCGCCACGGCGCGCCCTATCTCCAGCTTCACCGGGCCGATTACCACGCCGTCCTCGCCGCGCGGATCGAGGCGCTGGACCCCGGCTGCATCCGCCTGAACGCCACCGCCGCCGGCTTCCGGGAAAACCGCGATGGCGTAACGCTCCTGCTCGCCGACGGGTCGGCAATCGCGGGCGATGTCCTGATCGGCGCCGACGGCATCAAATCCGCGGTGCGGCGGCAGATCGCCGGCGAGAACCGGCCGCACTATACCGGCGATTCGGCTTGGCGCCTGACCGTGCCGGTCGAGCGGCTGCCGCCGGGTTTCCTCGACGCCAAATCCTCGATCTGGGTCGGGCCGGGCAAGCATGCAGTGATCTATTTCCTGCGCGGCGGCAGCCTGCTGAATTTCGTCGGGGCGGTCGAACTGGAGGAAGAGATCGAGGAATCCTGGACCCAGAAGCGGCCCTGGACCGAGCTGAAGGCGGATTTCGACGGCTGGCACCCGGATATCCTGACGATAATCGAGGCCGCCGACCGCGACGCCTGTTTCCGCTGGCCGTTGAACGTCCACCCGCATCTGGACCGATGGAGCACCGCGCGCGCCACGCTGGTCGGCGATGCCGCCCACCCGATGCTGCCCTATATGGCCCAGGGCGCGGCCGTCGCCGCGGAGGACGGCGCGATCCTGACCCGGACGCTGGCCGGGGCCGGCTCGGTCCCGGAGGCGCTGGCCCTCTACGAAGCCCATCGCAAGCCGCGCGCCCGCCGCGTCGTCGACGAATCCCGCGACAATCGCCGACTGTTCCATCTGCCGGACGAAGCCGCCCTGCGCGCCGCCTTCGCCGGGCGCAACCTGGACCGGGAGCGCTCCGACTGGCTCTATAACTACAACCCGCTGACCGTGGATTTGTAGCCGGGGCGGCGGCGCGCGGCTGGCGC
>FZLR01000263.1 GCA_900197615.1 Rhodospirillaceae bacterium Spongia-Bin9 | reverse complement strand
CGATTACCGTCTCGGTCTGGGGCGGCGGCTATGGCGCGAAGTGGAAGAAGCACGCCGCCGAGCCGTTCGAGAAAGCGACCGGGCACAAGGTGGTGGTCGACGGCGGCCGCTCGTCCGTGCGCCTGTCCAAGGTGAAGGCAACCAAAGGCAAGGGCACCGATGTCGTCTTACTGACCGTGCACCAGATGGCGATCCTGCGGGATGACGGTATCCTGGCGGCAGTCGACCCCGCCAACGTACCCAACATTTCGCAACTCTACGATTTCGCGAAGGACCCGCTGGGCGGCGGCATGTGCCCGGCGATCACGGTGCTCGGAGTCGGCCTCGCCTATAACAAGGACCATTTCAAGTCGCCGCCGACGTCGTGGAACGACCTGTTCCGCAAGGATCTGAAGGGGCGCCCCGGCTATCCCGTGCTCAGCCAGTCCTATTCGCCGCTGGTGATGACCCGCATTGCCGAGCTGCATGGCGGCGGCATCGACGATATCGGCAAGGGTATGGCCAAGCTGGCGACGATCAAGGACCGGGTGCAGCTGTTCCGCATCTTCGAGATCCTGAAGGCGATCAACCAGGGCGACGCCTCGATCGCGCCGATGCTAAACATCTTCGTCAGGAAGGACCCGAAGGTGCCGCTCAGCTTTGCCTGGCCGAAAGACGGCGGCGTGGGTGTCGTCAACCTCGCCTGCGTGACCAAGGCGAGCAAGAACAAGAAGGTGGCCGAGCAGTTCCTGAACTTCTACCTGTCGGCGGAACACCAGGCGCGGATCGCCAAGGAAGCCGGAGATTCGCCGGTTAACAAGACCGTGCCGATCCCTTCGGGCACCGTCTACAACATGGTGACGCCGGACCAGATCTCCAAAATGCACCATTACGACGCGACCAAGATTGCGGGAAAGCTCGCCGGCTGGCTCAAGCGGTTCCAGGAGGAGATCGTCGCCAAGTAGCCGCCGCGCCGTTCCGATCCGCGCAGGAACCGGTTCCGGGACCGGGCGATGTCCGACGTCGAGGTTTCCGGCGTATCGAAACGGTATGACGATCTGTGGGCGGTGAAGCGGGTCAGCTTCACCGCCCCGGCCGGCAGCTTCACCAGCCTGCTCGGCCCCAGCGGCTGCGGCAAGACGACGACCCTGCGCCTGATCGCCGGCTTCGCGGCGCTCGACGAGGGTGAGGTGCGCATCGGCGGGAAGCCGGTCGACGACTTGCCGCCCTGGCGGCGCAATCTCGGCGTCGTCTTCCAGAACTACGCCCTGTTTCCGTTCATGACGGTGTTCGACAACGTTGCCTTCGGCCTGCGGCGGCGCAAGGTGGCGCGCAGCGAAACGGCGGCGCGGGTCGCCGAGGCGATCGACCTGGTCGGCCTGCCCGATCTTGCCCAGCGCTATCCGCGCCAGCTTTCGGGCGGCCAGCAGCAGCGGGTGGCCTTGGCCCGGGCGCTGGTCATCCGGCCGGACGTGCTGCTGCTCGACGAGCCGCTGTCTAACCTCGACGCCAAGCTGCGCGCCGAGATGCGTTTCGAGCTGAAACGCATCCAGCGCGAGACCGGCGTCACCTCGATCTTCGTGACCCACGATCAGGAGGAGGCGCTCACCCTCAGCGACCAGATCGTCGTGATGAATCTCGGCACGGTCGCCGGCGCGGCGCCGCCGAAAACGATCTGGGAACAGCCCGCATCGGCTTATGTCGCCGATTTCCTGGGCGTCGAGAACCTGTTTCCGGGCACCGTCGGCGATGCGGCTCCGGACGACGGGACCGTCGCCGTCTCGGTCGACGATGGCGCGGCAGTGCTGCATGTCGCGGCAACCCGGCCGCGGGACAGCGCCGTCGTG
>FZLR01000195.1 GCA_900197615.1 Rhodospirillaceae bacterium Spongia-Bin9 | reverse complement strand
ATCGAGAAGAAGACCGGCGCCGCGCCCCACGCCGAACTCGGCCGTTTCGGGGCGGCGTTGGCCGGGCGCATCGCCGGCCGACCCGGCGGGCGCCGCGACCGCACGCTCCCGCCCGGCTTCCTCGGCGCCATCGGCGCAGCCCAGATCCGGCGCGGGACGGACGCCGACCATGTCGGTGCCGATGAACTGCCCCGGCGCGCCGCCCTGTAGATGCCCCGTTACGGGCTGACCGGGGACGCCGACAAGATGCGCGCCTGCCATCGGTACCGCCGCACGGCGGTCGCCAACGCCGCCGGCCGAACGCCCTAACCGAACAATTCCTTCCTTCGACCGAGCGCCCGCGCTGCCGCCCGATGCCTCCCGCCGGGCGGCGGCGGCGCCGGGCCGGAGGGCGATGCACGTCGGCCGACGATGTTGCAACGCGCCCTTCCGGCCCGTTTCTCATGCCCCGGACTTCGATCCGGGGTTTTCTTTTTCCCGAACCTCCTGAAAGGATGGAAAGAATGGCTTACAAGAACGACAATCTGAGCGTGCTCGCCTATGCCAACGGCTTCACGCTCTGGCACTACACGACGCCGGACGCGGCCGGAACGGTCGATACCGCCGGCTATTTCGACGACGCTGCGGACATGCTGCGCACCTGCGACATGGTGCTCGCCAATACCGCGACCGGCGGCAGCGCCAGGGCCGGCCTGTTCCTCGTCGACAGCGCCTCCGGCGGCAGCGTCGACGTCGCCGACATGCTCCGGGTCGGCGCCACCGACTCCGACTGACCGGACCGCAGGCCGCCTCGCCATTCCCTCAACCCCGCCGGCCGGTTTCGCGACCGGCCGGCGGCCGACCGGAGATTATCGTGATCGCACTCCCTTGCTTGCCGCCGCCCCGCCGGGCCGCGGTTTTCCTCGCTTTTGCAATGCTGGCGGGCGGCCTGTCCGCCGCCCTGGCGCAGTGCGGCACCGCGGCGCCGGCATTCGCCGAAGTCATGCAGACGCCGCAATGACCGGCCGCAGCAGCGTCGCCGACGCGGTCCGCGCGGCCGTGCGCGACGAGGCCAGGGCGCTCGGCCTGCTCGGCAACGGCGACCGGGAGCGGCTGATCCGCATGGAGGAGCGCCACCGCACGATCGAACAGCGCATCGAGGCCATCGAGGCCAAGATCGACGCGCTGGCCGGCGAGCTCAAGGGGCGCGACGACAAGGTGGAGAAGAAATACCTCACCCGGGCCGAGGCGGCCGATGTGATCGGCGACGTCCGCAAGGTGCGCTGGACGATCGTCGCCGCCGTGGTCGCCGCCTTGCTGGCCGTTGCCTTGCAAGGCCGTGCGGCGTTGTGAGCGGTGCCGTGCCGGCGGGTTCGGCCGCGGTCCAGCGCCCTCTGGACCGCACGCTCTCCGTCATATCTCCAAGCCGCCGCCCGTCGGGCGGCTGCGGACGTTATGACGGGTAAGGACGAGAAAGTGCGCGGTCCCAAAGGCGGCTCAATCTCATCGCCCGTTAAGAAAATGCACAGACCGATCTTTCTATTAACAAGGAGTCCCCCATGTCCCCGCCTTTCCGCGCCCGCTCCGTCGCGGCCTTCGCCGCCGAGCTGGATGCCTTCGACTTCGGCGAGACGCGCCTCACCGGCATCCATGTCCACCACACCTACCGGCCCGACCACGAGACCTTCGCGCGGCTCGGCGGCCGGCGCTGCGTCGAGGGCATGCACCGTTACCATACCGGCGCGCTCGGCTGGTCCGACATCGCCCAGCACGAATCGGTCGGGCCGGACGGCGCGATCTGGTCCGGGCGCGGCTGGCGCCGGCCGCCGGCCAGCTCGCGCGGCCATAACGGCACGCCCCGGCGCCATCCCTTCATGTTCGAGATGATCGGCGATTTCGAGACCGTCGAGGACAGGGCGCACGACCGGCTCACTGCCGCGCAGAGCGACGCCGCCATCGGCGTCTGCGCCCTGGTCTGCCGCCGCTTCGGCCTCAGGCCCGGCGATGCCGTGAAATTCCACCGGGAGCTGGGCGAGCGCTGGAAATCCTGCCCCGGCAACCTGATCGGCAAGGACGCGTGGATCGCCGATGTCGAGGCCTGGGAACCGGGCCGGGTCGCAAACGAAACGCCGGCCGCACCGGACCCGGCCGGCGCGCCCGGCGCGCCCCACCCGCGCTACACGGTCCGCCCCGGCGACACGCTGTGGTCGATCGCGGGCCGGCACGGTTTGACGATGCCGCAGCTCAGCGAGTGGAACGACCTCGATCCGGCCCACCCGATCCGTCCGGGCGCGGTGCTGCGCCTGCCCGCCGGCGCCCGGGACATCTGGCAGAACGGAGACACGCCATGACCGCCGAAGCCCCGGCCGGGGACGCCGAAGACGCCGCGGGCGCGCCCTGTCCGCACTGCCGCGCGCCCTTTCCCGCGACGGACCTGCCGCCGGCGCCCCCTGCCGAACTCCCGCCCGCCGATCCGGACCATCCGCAATGGGTGCGGCGGCGGCGCAAGCTCGCCGTCATGTTCGGCGCCAGCCTGGCGACCTTCATCGGCGTCGGCGTCGCCGCCATCGCCAACATGGTCCAGGGCCGGCCGGTCGACCCCTACGCGGCGTCCGTCATGTGGCCGCTGGGCAGCGCCGCGGCGGCCGCCACCGGCCTCTATGTCTGGCAGGGCGTGCGCCGGAGCGACGGGGGCGGCGGCTGGCGGCACGGCTGGCAAAACGGCTGGCGAGGCGGGCACCGATGATCGCCCTCGCCATCGGGGCCGCCGGCGCCCTCTGGCGTTTCGGGTTGCGCTCGAAAGCCGTCCGCCGGGCGCTCGCCGCGCTGACCGCGATTACCGCCGCCGGCTTCGTCCTGTGGCGGGCCCTGAACTCGGCCGAACGGCGCGGCGCCCGCAACCGCCAGGCCGATATCGACCGCGAAACCCTGAGGAGGATTGACGATGCGAACCGCGCTGAAAGCGATGCTAATTCCGGCTCTGCTCGCGACCGCCGCCTGCACGACCGCTTCGACCGCGACTGACGCCAGCTGCCGCGCCTTCCGGCCGATGACCTTCTCGGCCCGCGGCGACACGCCGGAAACCGTCCGCCAGGTCAAGGCCCACAACAGCAAATGGGTCTGCCTCTGCGAAGGCGACTGCCCGAAGCGGCGGCGGGGGTGAAGGGGCATGTTTCCTGCGTAGTGCGCCCCTCGATACGCCCCGGATCAAATCCGCGGCTACTCGGGATGAGGGAGGTTTGTAAGGGTTTCCCTTCCCTGCACCATCTCCTCGCCCTGAGTATTCTGCGACGTGCTGTCAGACCGCATTTCCGAGCGCCGCTCTTGCGTCCCGAGGTAGCCGACGGGCGCCCCTGTTCACAGCCTCCCGCCAGGAAGGTCCGCGCGCGCGCGCCTCGACGAAGGCATCCTCGAGCTCATCGGGGCGATCCTCCGCCAACACGCGGATCAGCGCAGCGGACTGCTCGATGTCCTTCGTTGCCTTGGCGGCGGCCGAGGAATCCCGGCGGGTTGCGACGATCAGCTTGTGGACCGCGTAGCGGGCCGGCCGGGGGACATCGATCAGAACTCCCGACCGGTAGAGCGCCGCTGCCTGTACCGGTCCGTGGATCAGATAATCGAGAAACCGAAGCGGTAAGGCGTATGCTCCCAGCGTCGGCAGTTCCAGCGGCTCGTCGCGATCCGGCCCCTCGTTGGGCGTGAGCAGTTCGACGAGGATGCCGCTCTCCCTGTCCCGCCAGGCTGTCGGCTGTCGATGAAGGCCGGGCCGGGCGACGAAAGGCCCGATCCGTTTCAGCGCCTCCGCCAGCGCCGGATCCAACCGGTCGTCGAGCGCTATCGAGACCGATTGAAACGCCGCGACATCGATGTCCTCGGTGACGGCACGGGCCTCCGGGATCTCGACCCCAAGGAGCCCGGGGTAGCACCGAAACGCGTGCGTTCCGACAATGACTCCGCGGAGCCGGAAAATTCCCGCCCTTGAGAGCGCGAGCAGCACTTTCCCGGTCTGGGCGTCGATCTGCGGCAGCCCGCCCGCGCGGCACATGCGGACGAGGCCACCGCGCTGCTTCTCGCGCTGCCTCAGGTCCTCCTTCGCCTTCCCGGCCCGTTCGACCGTTGCCCGCACCTCCTTTGTATCCGGCCCGAGGTAGCGCTCGACGGTGCGGTCGGCCAGCCGCTGGACCGAGTACCAGTATTTCCGTCCGCTCCGCAGACGCAGAACCGTCGTCCCCCCGAGTTCCAGGACCGCGTCCTCCTGGAGGCGGGCGAGCAGGTCCGCATAGGTCGCCTGCACCGTCAGGGGCAGTCGCCTGAGTCGGGGGCCTTCAGTCATTTGCCGTCTTGCACAACAAAAATATTTTCTGTTGGGCAACATAGTTTGCCTTCGCGTCGTCTGCAACCGAATCGGCCGATGACGATCTCGCGGACTGTCCCTTGCCCAACAAAAAATTGTCGTGTTGGGCAATGCTTTGCCCCATGGACCGCTCCCAACTCGGCAACCGTTCGACGATACTTGATTTCAGGGGTGCAAATTCGGTCGCCGAACAACGGCCCGGGTGACGGTCGCGGTGCAGGTGCGGTCCATCGCGGGGTCTCTTCAAGGTTGCAATGCCGCCCGAAACGGGCCGATCCCTCAGGATGAATCCTGTCCGGGGAAAGCCCGAATTCCTCTCCCGATAAATCGAATTTCCGCTCCGTCCGGGGCGGCACAAAGGGAAAGGCGAGGTAGCGCGCGTAAATCGCGATGCGCCCCGTGCCCCCTTCAGAACGTCGCCACGATCTTGCCGAACACGTCGCGGTTGCGCAGGCGTTCGATGGCGGTCGGGAAGTCCGCCAGCGCGATCTCGCTGTCGATGACCGGCACGGTGCCGGCCGCCATCTTGTCCAGGCTTTCCCGGCAGTTGCGCACGCTGGAGCCGAAGGAACCGATGATGCGCAGCTGCTGCTGGAACAGCGCATAGAGGTTGGTCGGCGCCGAGATCCCGCTGGTCGAGCCGCAGGTCACCAGCCGGCCGCCGCGCTTCAGCGAGAGCAGGCTGCCGGGCCAGGTGTCCGGCCCGACATGCTCGAACACGACGTCGACGCCCTGCCGCCCGGTGAGCCGCCGGACCCGGCCCTCGAAGCGCTCCTCGCGATAGTTCACGACATGGTCGGCGCCCAGCGCCTCGGCCTTCGCCGCCTTGTCGTCGCTGCCGACCGTGGTGATGACCGTGCAGCCGATGGCCTTGGCCATGCGGATCGCGGTCGAGCCGATGCCGCTGCCGCCGGCATGGACCAGGATGGTCTCGCCCGGCTCCAGCTGCGCATTGTCGAACAGCATGTGCTGCACCGTGGCGAATGTGACGGTGGTGCAGGCCGCCTGCACCGCGCTGACGCCGGCCGGCGCCTTCAGCACCCGCGCCGCCGGGGCGACGAGGCGTTCGCGCGCCAGCCCGTCGACATGGAAGCCCATGATACCGCCGATATCCTCGCACAGGTTCTCCTGCCCGGCCGCGCAGCGCCGGCAGGCGCCGCAGAACAGGCCGGGATAGACGAGGGCGAGGTCGCGGGGCTGCACACGATCGACGCCCGCCCCGACCGCCTCCACGACGCCGGAC
>FZLR01000264.1 GCA_900197615.1 Rhodospirillaceae bacterium Spongia-Bin9 | reverse complement strand
CCCTTCGGGCCGGGGGACGGGGTCCCTTCCTTCCCGCCGGTCACCGGCGGGTAAGCCGGTTTCGCGGCCGGAGGCGCCCGGTGACGAACGAGGCCCCCAGCACCGGGCCGAATCGCGTCGGGCCGGGCCGGCCGAGATTGAATCGGGACGCCTGGATCGCCGGTGCCCTCGCGCTGCTGGCCGAGCGCGGCGTCAATGCGGTGAAGGTCGAGCCGCTGGCGCGCCGCCTGGGCGTCACCAAGGGCAGCTTCTACTGGCATTTCAAGGACCGCCCGGCGCTGCTGGCCGCCATCCTCGCGCGCTGGGAGGAAAGGCAAACCGACCTGCTGATCCGTATCGCCGACCATCCCGGCGCCTCGCCGGCCGAACGGTTGCGGATGCTGCTCGAAATGACGGTGGGCGGGTTCGCGGACCGGGAATTCCGCAATGCCGAAATCGCCATCCGCAACTGGTCGCGCAACGATCCCGACGCCCGGATGGCCGTACGGGCGGTCGATGCGCGCCGTTCGGTCTATATCGAGAATTTCTTCATTGCCCTGGGCTTTACCGAGGCGGCGGCCCGGACGCGCGCCGGCCTGTTCCAGGGCCTGCTGCTCGGCGAGGCGCTGCTGGTGCGCGACGAGACCGGGGAGGACCGCACCGCCCGGGTCGGCCGCAGCCTCAACCTCCTGGTCGGCCGGCACCGCGGCGATGGGTAGACACTACTCCGCGGCTTCTCCGTAGGCCTCGGGCGGCGGGCAGGCGCACACGATGTTGCGGTCGCCGTGGACATTGTCGATACGCGACACCGGCGGCCAGTATTTGCCGTCCCTGAGCGCGGGCGCCGGAAAGGCCGCGAGGTCGCGCGGATAGGGGTGCGGCCAGTCCCCGGCCACCAGGTCCTCCGCCGTGTGCGGCGCGTTGGCGAGCGGGTTGTCGCCGGCCGGCCAGTCGCCGGATTCGACGCGCGCGATCTCCCGGCGGATCGCGATCATGGCGTCGCAGAACCGATCGATCTCGGCCAGGGATTCGCTCTCCGTCGGCTCGATCATCAGGGTTCCGGCGACCGGAAAGGACATGGTCGGCGCGTGGAAACCGTAGTCGATCAGACGCTTGGCGACATCCTCGACCGACGCGAAGTCCTTGAGCGGCCGGAAATCGATAATGCACTCATGGGCCACCCGGCCGTTGCTTCCGGTGTAAAGCACCGGAAAATGGTCGCGCAGGCGCGCCGCGATGTAGTTGGCATTCAGAATAGCCACCTCGGTTGCCCGCTTGAGCCCCCTGGCGCCCATCATGAAAATATAGGCCCAGCTGATCGGCAGGATTCCCGCGCTGCCCCAGGGCGCCGCCGAGACCGGCCCGATCGCCCGGTTCCCGCCGCACTCGGGATGGACCGGATGGCCGGGCAGGAAGGGCGCGAGATGGGCCTTGACGCCGATCGGCCCGATGCCGGGCCCGCCGCCGCCATGGGGGATGCAGAAGGTCTTGTGCAAATTCATGTGGGTGACGTCGGGCCCGAATTCGCCGGGCCGGGCGATGCCGAGCAGGGCGTTCAGGTTGGCGCCGTCCATATAGACCTGGCCGCCGCAACCGTGGACGATCTCGCAGATCTCGACGATGCCGGCCTCGAACACGCCGTGGGTCGAGGGGTAGGTCACCATCAATGCGGCCAGCCGGTCCCGGTGCTGCTCTGCCTTGGCCCGCAGGTCGGCGATATCGATGTTGCCGTCCGTATCGCAGCCGACGACGACGACCGACAGGCCGGCCAGGACGGCGCTCGCCGGGTTGGTGCCGTGGGCCG
>FZLR01000041.1 GCA_900197615.1 Rhodospirillaceae bacterium Spongia-Bin9 | reverse complement strand
CTGCGAGACTCGGCCCCCCCCCCGGCGCCCTCATGCCGCCCCGCCTCTCGCCGCGGCCGGCCCGGCCCGGCGCCGCTGCACCCAGGCCCGCAGCTTCGGCCCGACGCTCTCAAGGCCGTCCGGCAGGTAGAGGACCGAAAGGATCAGGATGGCGCCGTAGATCAGCGGCCGCGCCGTATCCAGGCCCAGGCCGCGCAGGACGATCTCGTTGATGACGGTCAACACGACGACGCCGAAGATCGGGCCGTGGAAGGTCGCCGTGCCGCCGACGATCGCCCAGACCAGGACATAGACCATCTGGTCGACGCCGAACCGGGTCGGGTTCACCGCCCCGACATAGTGGGCGTAGAGGGCGCCGGCGATCCCGGCAAAGAAAGAGGCGATGACGAAGGCGAGCGTGCGGTAGCGGAAGGTGTCGACGCCGACGGATTCGGCCAGCCTGTCCTGCCAGTGGATCGCGTGGAAGGTCAGCCCGATGCGCGAGCGTT
Source organism: Rhodospirillaceae bacterium Spongia-Bin9 (assembly GCA_900197615.1). Taxonomy (GTDB): domain Bacteria; phylum Pseudomonadota; class Alphaproteobacteria; order Bin65; family Bin65; genus Bin65. The sequence continues at coordinate 27,055 of FZLR01000041.1, read as the reverse complement.
CGATCCGGTAGAGCACGAACAGCGATGCCGAAACCACAACCAGCGCCAGGAAGTAGTAGTTGACCGGCTCGTAGAAATCGATCGACAGGAAACCGGTGTCGATGTCGGGAAAGGCGTCGATGCGCTTGAGCCCCTTGGGGCCGCCGAACGGGTCGGTAAAGCGTTTCCAGATCAGCCGGATGATTTCGCCGGCGGCGAAGGAGCCGATCAGGAAATAGAAACCCTTCATCCGGAACAGCGGGTAACTCAGAATGGCCGCGGTTCCTGCCGCCATGCAGCCGCCGATCAGCATGGATAGCGGCACCGGCACGCCGAACCGCTTGGCGAGCAGCGCGCTGGCATAGGCCCCGACGCCCATGATGACGACATGGCCGAGCGACCACTCGCCGGTCAGCGTGAGCAACCGGTAGCTGGAGACCAGGAGGACGTTGATGACGAGGAGAACGGCGATCTCCTGCTGGGAATAACTCAGCAGATAGGGCAGGACCGCCAGCGCCGCGAACAGGAAGACGAACCGAAGTCGGCCGAAGATCCGCCGCACGGATCTTCCGGCATCTGCCGCGCCCGCCGGTTCAGGCACGTTCCCTGGCTCCGAACAGGCCGGTCGGCCGCACCACCAGCACGGCCAGCATCAGCGCAAGGCCGACGATGTTGGCGATCACCCCGTCGAAGAAGGTCGTCACGAAGGTATGGACGAAGGCGTAGAGCACCGCCGCAATCACCGCGCCTTCGAGGCTGCCGATGCCGCCGACGATGATGATGATGAAGGCGGTGACGATGATCGAGTGGCCGATATAGGGCGTCGGGCTGACCAGCGGCGCAGTCAGGGCCCCGGCGACTCCCGCGAGGCCGGCGCCGATGAACATGGCGATCCGCGCGGTCTGGTTCATCGAGATACCCTGAAGGGACGCGGCCTCGGCATCCTGTGCGCAGGCGCGCAGCGCCCAGCCGAACTTCGAGCGTTTGAGGAAGGCCCACAGGGCGGCCAGCAGCAGGATGGCAGCGACGATCACGAACAGGCGCTGATAGGTCAGGATCGCGCCGAAAATCTCGATCTTGCCCTGGGTCGCGGGCGGGACATGGCCCATGCGCCGGCCGAAGCCGAACACGGCCAGCGTCTGCAGGATGAGCAGGAAACCGATCGATGCGATGAGGCCGCCGAGCGGATTTTCCCGCAACGGGCGGAACAGCGCCCGCTCCATCAGCAGCCCGACGGCCCCGACGAAGATCAGGCCCGCCGCGACCGACAGCAGGAAGGGGAACTTCTCTTGGGCATAGAGAAAGACGACGCAATAGGCGCCGACCATATACAGCTCGCCATGGGCGAAATTGATCACGCCCATAACGCCGAAAATCATGACCAACCCGACCGCGATCAGCGCCATATAGCTGGCGGCATACATGGCGTTGATGGCGGTCTGCCACAGCAGATCCATCGAGGGGCCTCGAGTGCAGGGGCTGCAAACGGAGCCGGGGCCGGGCAAAGCCCGGCCCCGGAAACCCATCCGGGCGCCGCAACGGCGCCGTTGGGAGTCTAACGGGAAATCAGCGCTGGTTCCACATCTGGCCCAGGGCCGTTGTGTGCTTGATCATCAGCTTGCTGTGCTTGTCCCACCAGGCGGGAATCGACTTGAAGGCCTTGATTCTGGCCTTGCCGCCCTCGATCGCCACGACCGGCCAGTTGCCGACCAGCGCGTTGTCGATGCCGAACAGCTCCTTGCCCCACCATTTGGCGTCGCCGAAGGCGTGCTTGCCGGTGCCGCCGGCCTTCATCGCTTTCAGGACGGGGCCCGGATCGGCGCTGCCCGCCTTGGCGGCAGCGTCGGCCCACAGGTCCATGATCGAGGCATATTCCCAGGACACGGCGCTCCATTCCTTGGCGCCGTAGCGCTTGGCGTATTCGGCGTAGAACTCGTTCGGATTGACGAAGTTCACTTCCTTGGCGTTCAGCGCCGGATCGTCGAAATCCGGGAACTGGAAGACGAAGCCTTCCATGAAGTCCTTCGACGTCTTCTCGATGATCTTCTGGTAGAAGTCGGCGGTGCAGGAAATGATCTGCCCCTTGTAGCCCTGCTGGAACGCCTGTTCGCACAGCGGATGGACATAATCCGCGTAGCAGGTGTCCAGGCACAGGATATCCGGCTTCTTGGCCAGCAGCTTGGTCATCACCGGCGCGAAGTCCGTCGTCGCCGGGTCGAAGAACAGCGGCTTGTCGACCATCTCGATCCCGGCCGCCTCGAAGGCCGCCAGATAGGTCGCCACCGACGGTTTGCCGAGGGAATCGTCCTGGGCGCAGATCGCAGCCGTCTTCAGGTTTTTCTTGTTCTCCGCCAGCCATTCGACGCCGGTGACGTTATAGATCGGATGCACTTCGCACGGCGCCACGAGGGTCTTCGTGTCCGGCGACAGGTCGCTCGGCAGCAACGTCGAGAACAGCATGCCTTCGCGCGCCGCGATCTTCTCCACGCCCGGCCAGGGATCTCCGCCCAGCATCATGATGAATTTGACGCCGTCTTCCTTGATCAGCTTGGTGGCGCCGGTTTTCGCCTTGCCGGCATCGTATTCGTTGTCGTAGCCGACGAACTCGATCCTGTACGACTTGCCGCCGATCTTCACGCCGCCCTTGGCGTTGACCCAGTCCGCCCAAATCAGGCAGCCGTCCAGGCCGGGCTTGCCCCAGGCCGAGACCGGGCCTGTGAGCGGCGCCAGGAAGCCGATCTTGATGGTGTGGCCGGCAGCGAAGGAAACGCGCGACAGGCCGGTGCCCGTCGCGGCCAGCGCAGCCCCGGACGCCGCCGAGGTTCCGAGGAACTTCCGCCTGCTGATCTTGCGGTCGAGTGTTTTGCGAATCATACCTGCCTCCCAGTATCGTTGCGCTTGAATCGATGCGCCGGCGCCTGTACCCCTCGTCCGGCGATTTTCCCCGAGACCGTTCGGAAACACAGCAGCGCACCGAATGGCCCGTACGACCGAACCGGCAGGGCAACCGACAGGCATGTCGACCAATTGAAACCAATTAGTCCGGCAGGTCGCCCGAATTCCGCACGGTTACGGTCAATCGGACACAGCATGACAAAAAAGGGGCTTTATGCAAGCGAAATATGCACTAATGTCGCGGTTCTCAGGTGACTTCAGGGTGCTGTGCGGGGCAGCATTACCAATCTTAACCGATAAAATAAGTGACCGAATTGGTGTATATTGGTAAAAATTGGTTTCGGTCTTTGATGGGATTTTCTCAACGGTACCGGGGATTCGGGCCTTGCCGGGCCGCCGGTCGGGACAGTGGGTGAGACGATGGGCAAACGAGTTGCGGTAATCGGCGCGGGGCCCTCGGGCCTGGCGCAGTTGAGGGCGTTCCAGTCGGCGAAGGTCGGCGGCGCGGAAGTTCCGGAGATCGTCTGTTACGAGAAACAGGACGATTGGGGCGGCCTCTGGAATTATACCTGGCGAACGGGGCTGGACGAATACGGCGAGCCGGTCCATTGCTCGATGTACCGCTATCTGTGGTCGAACGGCCCGAAGGAAGGGCTGGAGTTCGCCGACTATTCCTTCGAGGAGCATTTCGGCAAGCAGATCGCTTCCTATCCGCCGCGCGAGGTTCTGTTCGACTATATCGAAGGCCGCGTGAAGAAGGCGGGCGTGCGCGATTCAATCCGCTTTCGCACGCCGGTCCGCCGGGTCGATTTCGACGATTCGACCGGCCTGTTCGCGGTCACGGCCCACGACCTGGCGAGCGACACGGAGAGCTCCGAGAGCTTCGACCATGTCGTCGTGGCGTCGGGCCATTTCTCGACACCCAACGTGCCGCATTTCGACGGTCTCGACCGCTTCAACGGCCGCGTCCTGCACGCGCACGACTTCCGCGACGCCGTCGAGTTCAAGGACAAGGATATCCTGATCGTCGGCACCAGCTATTCGGCCGAGGACATCGGCTCCCAATGCTGGAAATACGGCTGCAAATCCGTCACCGTCAGCCACCGCACCGCCGCCATGGGCTACGACTGGCCGGACAACTGGAAGGAGGTGCCGCTGCTCCAGAAGGTCGTCGGCAACACCTGCACCTTCAAGGACGGCTCGACGGCGGACGTCGACGCCATCGTCCTGTGCACCGGCTATCTGCACCACTTCCCGTTCATGGCGCCGGAGCTGTGCCTGAAAACCGCCAACCGGCTGGCGGCCGCCGACCTCTACAAGGGTGTCGTCTGGGTCGACAACCCCAGGCTCTTCTATCTGGGCATGCAGGACCAGTGGTACACCTTCAACATGTTCGACGCCCAGGCCTGGTATGTCCGCGATGTCATCATGGGCCGGATCCAGGTGCCGGACAGGGACGCCCGGGCGGCCGATGTCGTCGAACGCGAGGCCAGCGAGGACGCGATCGAGGACGATTACGGCGCGATCCGCTACCAGGGCGACTATGTCAGGGAACTGATCGCCGAGACCGACTATCCCAGCTTCGACGTCGACGGCGCCAACGACGCCTTCTTCCAGTGGAAGAAGCACAAGAAGCAGAACATCATGACCTTTCGCGACAACCGGTACAAATCGGTCATGACCGGCTCCATGGCGCCGATCCACCATACGCCGTGGGTCGAAGCGATGGACGATTCGATGGAGAGCTATCTCCAGAACGATTAGCGCCGCCGGATTGCCGGCCGTGGGTAACATGTCTGCCGAGTGGGAGTGGGACGCCTTCTCCGCCGCCGCGCTGGAAGCCTATCGCGCCGCGCGGCGGGACGAGGCCGTCCATCTGTGGCGACAGGCGGGCGCCCTGGCGCAGGAATTTCCGGCCGGCGACCCGCGCCGCGCCGCCAGCGACAACAACGGCGCCCTCGCCTTCCTGATCGACCAGGACCATGAGTCCGCCGCCGCGGCCCTGACCGCCGCGCTCGGCGCCTGGGACGCGGCGCTGGAGTGGACCGGCAGCATGACGGTTTCGGCCATGGCGCGCAGCTCGCTGTTTCACCAGCGCATGGAGCAGCGCCATGTCGAGACCTACGGCGATGTCCGCCGCGCCCGGCACCGCGAATTCCTGACCGGCGCGGTCGCGCTGACCCGCTTCAATCTGGCGATCGCCCGACTCTTTCTGGACGAGGACGCGGCGGCCGGCCCGCTGCTCGAAACCGCGCTCGAAGAACGGGAGGGCGCCTTCGGCCCGAACAATCCGGAAGTCGCCGAGATCGCCCGTGTGCTTTCCGGCCGGGCCGATGCCGCCGAGGACGACGCGCGGATGGCGCACTACGACGCCAAAATCCGCACCGTCGCCGAAAACCGCACGGTCGACGTGCTGGACGCCTGGCGCCGCGAGCAACCGCTGGAAATGACGGATACCCGCCGCCTGCTCGCCGCAACCTATCTCACGGCGATCGTCCACGAGCGGGATTTCATGTAGCGAACGGCCAACCCGTCAGTGGCAGCCGATAGAGGTTACACTTCTGCTTCTGCAACCTCCGCCGTCTCGTCGGCGATCCATTGCAGGAAGGCCGGATTGCCGCCCCGGATCGGCAGGGCGACGACGCAAGGGCAATCGTAGCTGTGGACTTCCTGCACATGGCCGGTCAGGGCGTCGACCAGCTCGCTGCGCGTCTTGGCGATCAGCACGGCCTCCTCGTCGGTCTGGACGCTGCCTTCCCAACGGTATTGCGAGAGCATGCCGGGCAGGATGTTGACGCAGGCGGCCAGCCGGCGCTCGACCAGGCTCGCGCCGATCGCCTTGGCCTCCTCGACCGACCCGGCCGTCATGTAGACCAGCGTTGCCGACATTATGCCTCCGTTCTCCGGCCATTCTCTTGCGCATTGGGGGTTCCCGGCCGGCACGTTGTCAATGACAATGGCGGATTGCGCACCTATCTTGCGGCCGGCCCATTCCGCCGGAACCCGTGTGCATGTCCGCTAACCGCAGCCATTTCCTGTTCCTCAACGTCGGCCATTTCGCCGACCACCTGTTCATGCTGATCTTCGCCAAGGCGGCTTTCAGCGCGGGGCTGGCGTTCGGCCTGGCGAAAGACGGCGCCTATGCGGAAATGCTGCCCTACGGCATCCCGGCGATGGTGCTGTTCGCCGCCTGTGCCCCGCTGGCCGCGCATCTGGCCGACAAGTGGCGCCGCAACACCATGATGGCGGTGTTCTTCATCGGCATCGGCCTGTCCTCCATGGCAACCGGCCTGGCGCAGTCCCCGCTTCAGATCGGGGTGGGGCTGGCGGTCATCGGCGTCTTCGCCGCCATCTATCATCCGGTGGGCATCTCCATGGTTATCCAGGGCGGCGGCAATGTCGGCTGGCGCCTGGGCGTCAACGGCGTGTGGGGCAATATGGGCGTCGCCGGCGCGCCCCTGCTGACCGGGCTGATCCTTTCCTTCATCGACTGGCGCGCCGCCTTCTATGTGCCGGGCGCCATGTCGGTCGCCCTCGGCCTCGCCTATGTCGGCATGATCCGCTCCGGCCGGGCCGACCCGGCGCCCGGCACACCGCAGGAGCGTGCCCATGTCTCCTTCGCGGCGGGCTGGCAGCGGGCGCTGGTGGCGCTCGCCCTGGTCACCGGGGCCGGCGGATTCGTTTTCGGCGCCATGACCTTCCTGGTGCCGCGCCTGTTCGACGTGCGCATGACCGGCATCACCGACGATATTGCGTTGACCGGCGCCCTCGCCGCAATCGTCTACGCCGCCGCTGCCTTCTCGCAGCTCGCCGTCGGCCGGCTGATCGATCGGCATCGCATCAAGCCGGTGCTCGTGACCGTGGCGCTGGCCCAGCCGCTGTTCCTGGCCGTCATGGCGTTGCAGACCGATTATGCCCTGTTCGCCGCGGCTCTGCTCGCCATGGCCTTCGTGTTCGGCCAGATCCCGATCACCGACGCCGTGCTCGCCCGCTATGTCCCGGACCGGTGGCGCACCAAGGCGCTGTCGGTCAAGTTCCTGCTCAACCTCGGGGTCGGGGCCCTGGCAATTATGACCGCCCGATGGGTGCTGGCCGGCGACGGCTCCTTCGAGACCGTCATGCTGATCGTTGCCGGCGCCGCCGGCGTGGTCGTCGCTGCCGCGCTGCTGCTGCCGGCGCATTCCGGCGCGGAACTGGGCGCCGTCGCGCCTGCGGAGTAGGCCGATTTCCGTGAGCTCCCCGGAAAGCGGCGGGGACCGTTACCGCGCGAGCAGAACGGCGAGAATGACGACCGGGATGGCGACGAAACAGGCAAGCGCGATCCAGGCGGGCAGTTGGTAGGCCAAACGGCGCTCGCCTTCCGGCTGGCTGTCTGCCTCCGCGCCAGCGATCTCGTCGCCGGGGTATGTCGGGGACCGAGCGAGGTTTTCTGCGATCCGCCCGGCGATATAGCCGCGCCGCTGTTTCGATCCGGTCAAGAACCCCCTGTCCCTTCCGAAAATCCGCCATCGCCGGCACGGTTCGTCATAGGACAGATCGGACCGTCTCTCAATGTCGCGCCATGCCGGGTCTGCGATGCGCGGCGACCCGCAGACGAATAGAGACTCGCGGTTACCTCGGGAACGCGCTTATTCTCCGGTCACCGTCTCCCGATCGGCAAAGAACGGACCGGCCATGTTCGAAGGTTTCGCCCGGACCCGGATCGAGGTTTCGTCCGTCGGCATCGAACTGGTGCACGGCGGCGCAGGACCGCCGCTGCTGCTGCTCCACGGCTATCCCCAGACCCATGCGATGTGGCACAAGGTGGCGCCGCGGTTCGCAGCCCACTACACCGTCGTGGCGCCCGACCTGCGCGGCTACGGCGACAGCGGCAAACCGGCCTCCGACGACCTGAACGATTATTGCAAGCGCACGTCGGCGCAGGACCAGGTCGAGGTCATGGCGGCGCTGGGGTTCGAGCACTTCCATGTCGTAGGCCATGACCGGGGCGCCCGGGTCGGCCATCGCATGGCGCTCGACCATCCCGAGCGCGTCCGCAGCTTCACGTCGCTCGACGTGGTGGCGTCCCAGGCGGCTTTCGACCATATGGACCGGGACCTGGCCTATTCCTGGTTCCACTGGCACCTGATGCGCCAGCCCGCGCCGTTCCCGGAAACGCTGATCGGCAACAGCGCCAAATTCTATCTGGACTTCCTGCTCGGGCAGTGGACGGCGGTCGACGGCGCGATCTCCGACGATGCCTATGCCGAATATCTCCGCTGCTTCAGCGATCCCGAGACGATCCGCGCGACCTGCATGGACTACCGCGCCATTGCGCTCGACCTGGTCCACGACGAAGCGGACCGGGGCCGCAAAATCGCCTGCCCGATGCTGGTGCTGTGGGCCGGCGACATGGCCCGGCGCCCCGGCTGGCAGACCGGCACGGCGCTGAACATGCTGGACAGTTGGCGGGAACGGGCCGGGGACGTGCGGGGCCGGGCGCTGGACTGCGGCCATTTCCTGGCCGAGGAAGCGCCGGAGGAGACGGCGCGGGATATCCTGGACTTCCTGTCCGGCCGCTGACCCCGCCGCCGGCCGGTCACAGCCCCAGGTAAGCTCGCCGGACCTCGGCATTGCCGAGCAGGTCCCGGCCGGAACCGGAGAGCGCGATCGCGCCGTTTTCCATCACATAGGCCCGGTCGGCCAGCTCCAGCGAAAGGCCGACATTCTGTTCCGACAGCAGGATGGTCATGCCGCCCGCCGCCAACTCGCCGATGGCCTCGAAAATCAGATCGACCATCATCGGCGCCAGCCCCAGGCTCGGCTCGTCGAGCAGGAGTATCCGGGGCCGGGACATCAGCCCGCGGCCCAGCGCGAGCATCTGCTGCTCGCCGCCGGAGAGCGTGCCCGCACTCTGCCGCCGACGCTCGCCCAGCCGCGGGAACTGCGCGTAAACCTGCTCCATCCCCTGCGCCGTATGCCGACGCGCCTTCCGGTTGATCGCGCCGAGGCGGAGATTTTCCTCGACCGTCATGTCGGGAAAGACCAGACGTCCTTCCGGCACCAGGACGATGCCGGCGGCGACACGTTGCGCCGAGCCCCAGCCTTCGACCGCGCTGCCTTCGTAGCGGATCGTTCCCGAATCCGGGTCCAGCAATCCCGCCAGCATCGCCATGGTCGTCGTCTTGCCCGCGCCGTTGCCGCCGACCAGCGCGGCGATCCTTCCGGCCGGCACGGCAAAGTCGATACCGTGCAGCACCCTGACCGGGCCGTAGCCGCCGGCAAGCCCCCGGACTTCGAGCAGCGCGCCATCATTCATCGCCGGCGCCCCAGATAGGCGGTCTGGACCGCCGGGTCGTCCGCGACGTCCGCCGGCGGGCCGGCGGCGATCGTCTCGCCGTGATCCAGCACGACGACATGGTCGGACAGCGCCATCAGGGCGCCCATCACATGCTCGATGATCATCACCGTGACGCCCATGTCGGAGCGGATGCTCCTGACCATCGCGATCATTTCCTTCACTTCGGCCGGCGTCAGGCCTGCCATGACTTCGTCGAGCAGCAGCAATTGCGGCCCGGTCGCCAGCGCGCGCGCCACTTCCAGCCGCTTCTGCTGCGCCAGTGTCAAGGCGCCGGCCGGCCGATCCGCCACGGGCTCCAGGCCGGTCAGCCCGAGAATGCCGGCCGCATCCATGGCCGCGGCGCCGGCCCGGTTGCGGGCGCCGAAGCGCAGGCCCGTCGCAACATTCTCGCGAACGGAAAGGCCGCGGAACGGCCGGACGATCTGGAAGGTGCGGGCCACGCCGGCGCCGGCGATCCGGTGCGGCGGCAGCCCGGTCAGCCGCAGGTCGCGCAGCCGCACCTCGCCGGCGCTCGGCGCCAGATTGCCCGCGATGGTGGCGAACAGGGTCGTCTTGCCGGCGCCGTTCGCCCCCATGATGCCGAAGATGCTGCCTTCGGGAACGGTGAAGGAGATCTCGTGCAGCGCCCGGACGCCGCCGAAGGACTTGCCGATCCGGTCGACCGTCAGCATGGCGCTACGCCGCCGCCCGGGCGCCGCCCGACGGCCGGCGGCGATCCAGCAGGCCGGCAACGCCGTTCGGCGCAAACAGCACGAACCCGATCAGCAAGGCGCCGAGAATAATCATGTAGACCTGCGGGAAGTTCGACCACAGCAACTCCGACAGGACGACCAGGAACAGGGCGCCGAAGACCGGGCCGCGCGCATCCTCGCTGCCGCCGATGATCGCCATGGTGACGATGGTGAAGGAGATCACCGGGTCGAACGCCTGCGCCGGCTCGAAATAGCCGGTGCGGAGCACGAACAGGGCGCCGACGAAACCGGGCAGCACGGCCGAAAGAGCGAAGGCGAGCAGCTTGAAACGCACCGTGGGGACGCCGATGGTTTCCGCCGCCAGTTCGTCCTCGCGGACCGCCGCCAGCCCGGCGCCGAGGCGCACGCGCCGGGTGACGATCACGGCCAGCGTTCCGGCAAGGGCGGCTGCGGCCATCGCCCAGTAGAGGGTTTCGACCGGCGGCCCGCCCAGGATCAGCCGGCCGAACCTGCCCAGCGCGTTCTCGATATTGATGACGACATATTTGGCGAATTCCGCGAGGCCGAACGTCAGGATGACGAAATAGGGCCCGCGCACCCGGAGCACCGGCAGGCCGACCAGCAGGGCGAACAGGCCGGCCGCCAGGGCGCCCAGAACGGCCCCCGCCCAGACTGGCACCGCCCCCCAGGTCAGCACCAGGACATAGCCGCCGATCCCGGCGAACACGACATGGCCGAGGGAGATATAGCCGGCCAGCCCCGAGACGATCGTCCAGCTCTGCGCCAAGGCGATCCAGCCGAACAGGGCGAAGCCGACCCCGAGATAATAGTCGCTGCCGAGCAGAGGCAGGATCGCGGCAATCGCGGCGACCAGCAGCAGCGGAACGGTTTCGCGCGGCGTCGCGAACCTCATGTAAGGCGCCGCTTCTGCAACAGGCCTTCCGGCCGCAGGACCAGGACGAGGATGAAGACGCCGTAAATCAGCACCGAGCGCAGGTTCGCCGAAGTGAGCGCAACGCCGTAGGTCTCGATCAGGCCGAGCACCATGCCGGCCGCGATGCCGCCGGCGAGGTTGCCCAGTCCGCCGAGAACGATCACGACGAAGGCGACGATGGTGAAGGGGAAGCCCATGAAGGGCGAAATCTGTTCGGTGACCCCGATCAGGGTGCCGGCGAGGCCGGCGAGCGCAAAGCCGAGGACGAAGGTGAAGGCCTGGACCCGGTCGACATCGATGCCGACGATCCGGCTCGCCGTCCGGTGCTGGATCAGCGCCCGGATCGACAGGCCGAGCGCGCTGAAGCGCAGGAACAGCACGATGGCGGCGGACAGGCCGAGGCAGACCGCCAGCGCGACGAGCCGGCTTTGCGCGATGCTGACCTCACCGATGCGGACCAGGGTATCGAGGGCCTGGTAGGTCCGCGGGCTGGCGGTAAAGGCGAGCGCCGTCAGGTTCTGGATGACGATCGAGATGCCGAAGAAGATCAGCAGCGAGTTCGCTTCGATCCGTTCGATCGGCTGGCTGCCGGCGAGCTGCCGCCGGAACAGGCCGAAATAGAGCGCCGCCCCGGTCAGCCCGGCGAGCGCCCCCGCGGCCAGCATGGCGAGCACCGGCGAGATCGCCGCCAGGGTGAACAGCCAATAGCCGGTATAGGCCCCGATCATGACCAGATCGCCATGCGCGATGTTGAGCAGGCGCATGGTGCCGTAGATCAGGTTCAGGCCGAGCGCGACCAGCCCGTAGATCGAGCCGATAATCAGGGCCGCCACCAGCAACTGCCCCGACAGGAGAAATTCCACGATCCGCTATCCGGTCCGGGTCCCAGAAAGAGGGAGCGGCTCGAAGGCCGCTCCGACAAGGCTCAGTTTGACCTGTGCGGACTTTATTTCCAACCGGTCTTCGGCGCGAGCGGCGCGGTCTGGCGGTCCTTCGGCCAGACGACGTGCAACTCGCCCTTCTGGATCTGCAGGAAGCCCGTCGGCGTCACGGCGTTCTGGACGCCGTCGAAGCGGACCTTGCCGATGATGGTGTCGAAGGTGCCGGTCGAGATCGCCTGGCGCAGCTTGTCCTTGTCCAGTCCGGCCTTGGCGACCGCCTGTTCGAGGATTTCCACGGAAACCCAGGCCTCGACCGAATCGAGATAGTCCGGCTCCTGCTTGAACTTCTTCTTGTAGGCCGCATAGAAGGCCTTGGAGCGGGCATCGTCGCCGTGGGGCGACCAATGGCCGAGGGTGACGATGCCGTCGGCCGCGCCCTTGAACATGCCGCGGAAGAAGCCGATGGCGGGTCCGACCAGCAGATACTGGAACTTTGCGGCGATCCCGACCTCGCGCGCCTTGTTGATGTAGAGGATGGAGTCGCCCGGATAGGCCAGCCCGATCACGCCGTCCGGCTTCGCCGCCTTCACCTTCACGAGGATCGCGGTCATATCCTTGATGTTGGGCGGATAGTCGGCATCGACGAGAACCTCGATCCCGGCGGCCTTCAGGGCCGGCATGAGGAATTTCTTGTTCTCCTGGCCGAACGGCAGCTGGTTGGTCAGGATCGCCACGGATTTGACGCCGGCCGATTGCAGCAGGCCGACCATCGCGGTCGCCAGCTTGTCGGCCACTGCCGCGGTCGTGAACCAGATGTTGCCCGGCTTCATATTGCGCAGCTGCACCGAGGAGGCCGTGCTGCCGATCATCGGGAATTTGTGCCGCTCGAGCACCGACGCGATGGCGAAATGATGCGGCGTCCCCCAAGGCGAGAGCAGCAGGTCCACCTTGTCCTGGGTGATCAGCTTTTCGTAAATCTTGACGGCGTTGCCGGGGTTCGACTGGTCGTCGTACTGGATCAGCTCGATCTTGCGCTTTTCCTTGCCGCCGAGGTCGAGGCCGCCCCGGGCGTTCACCTGTTCGGCCCACAGATTGTAAGCGTTGATCTGGGACGGCGCGGCCGGCGCGAAAAGGCCGGTCTTGGCGATGGAATAGCCGATCCTGACCTCGGCCGCCTGCACAGGCGCAGCCCAGGCGGCAGCGGCAAGGGCCGAAGCCGCCAATGCTCCAACGAATTTCTTCATATGTGGGGTCCTCCCGTTTCTGGTCCGGCCGTCATGCGGTTTTCGGCCGCGCAGCGTTCCGTTCGCAGTTCACCGGGTTCGGCGTCCGGGGTCAATACAGAACAATGTTCTTTTTTGAGAATTTCCCGTCGCGGGTGCTGCTATAAGGGTGGAGGCAGAATATCGGACCCATGCCGGCAGGTCCTGCGACCGGCCGGCGGGATTCGGAAAATATCGTTCGGAGGCGCCAAGACGTGTCGATCGGAGTTGCCGCGATCGGGTTGGGCTGGTGGGGCCGGGAACTGGCGCAGGCGGCCCGAGGCGTCCGCGAGCTCGATCTCGTCTCCGGCGTCTCTCCCGTGACCGCGGAGCGCGAGGCTTTCGCGCAGGATTTCGGCTGCCCCGCCGAACCGGTTTTCGCCGACGCGCTGGCCGACCCGGCCGTCGAGGCGGTCCTGATCGCCACGCCGCATTCGCTGCACGCCGAACAGGTCGTGGCCGCCGCCCGGGCCGGCAAGCATGTCTTCGTCGAGAAGCCGTTCACCCTCACGGCGGCGAGCGGCCGGGCGGCGGCCAAGGCCTGCCGCGAGGCCGGCGTCGTGCTCACGGTCGGGCACAACCGGCGGCTCAGCGGCGCGGCAACCCGGCTGCGCAGCCTGCTTGCGGAGGGCGCCTTCGGAACGGTCCTGCATCTCGAAGGCCATTTTTCCAGTCCGAGCGCGCTCGGCTACCGGCCGGACATGTGGCGTGCCCAACGTGCGGAAGCGCCGGGCGGCGGGCTGGCGTCGATGGGGCTGCACATCGTCGATACCGTGCAATGGCTGTTCGGCCCGGTCGCCCGGGTGAGTTGCCGGGCGCGCCGCGCGGCGGCGCCGGTCGATATCGACGATGTGACGACCGCCATGCTCGAATTCGATTCCGGCCTGACCGCCACGCTGTCCAGCCTGTTCGCGACGTCGCTCGACGCCTGGCTGCGCGTCTGCACGACGAACGGGATTTTCACGGCAAGCGCGGATTTTACGCGGCTGACCCATACCGCCCTCGACGGCGCCGTGACGGCGTTGCCGCTGGAGCCGGTCGACACGGTCGCCGAGGAACTGGCCCGGTTCGCGGCAGCCGTTCGGGGCAAGGGCCGGGCCGCCGTGACGCCCGAAGAGGCGATCACCAACGTCGCCGCGATGGAAGCGATGACGGCCTCGGCCGCCGAAAACGGCGCGTGGCGCGACGTGGAGCGGTCCTGAAAGGCCGCGATACTCTCCGTGAAATGACTTGAAATCTTTACAGGAACATTATATGAACATGTTAGCCTCTCCGGCCGACGATACAGCTTCGAGCGGATAGGCCGGTGTGCAAAAAAACACGGTATATAGAATAGTCTGTCTTAGCCCTGCGGCGGCCGGACCCGACCGAACACGACGGCCATGACATTTCATGACACATCGCCACCCGTCATTCCGACCGAGCGGAGGGATCTCGGCTCGATCCACCGAAAGGGCGCACGAGCCCTGCGACGAGATTCCTCCGCTCCGCCGCCTTTTGGGCGGCTCCGGTCGGAATGACGGATGGGGAGTGGATATCTGCGCCATGACATTCCATGACAAAACAAAGCAGTCTTTTCGGTCTGATGGGCATACGGGAGCGATTGGGAATTTTCGTGGTCAACAGGATGATAACTATCTGTAATCATTGATATTGTCTTTTCTCCGCAGGTCGGGTACAAGTCTCAGGAAGGGACATGCGGGAGCCGCCGGGAGCACCGATTAGACATCGGTCGGTTGCGATATGAAGACCGATCTGCTGACCGAAAATCCGACGGCTTCCTGGAACCCCGGGCGCCCATCCGGCCGCCGGGGGACCGGGCCGAAGCGGGCCCCGGGCCGCGCCGCTCCCGCCCCGCGACGAGGGAGGGATTGCCGCTCATGGGCGCCGTCAAGCTGAACAAGCGAACCATCGACCGCCTGACCGTGGAACGCGCTTCCACCGTGTTCTGGGACAGCGAACTGCCCGGGTTCGGGATACGGGTCCACGCCACCGGGCGCAAGGTGTTCGTCGCCCAGGCGCGCACGCCGGGCGGGCTGCCGAAGCGGGCGACGGTGGGGCGTTACGAGGACATCGACCCCGAGGTTGCCCGGCCCATGGCGGCCGGGATGATCGACCGCATCCGGCGCGGCCGGGACCCGGTGGCGCCGCCCGCCCCGGAGGAGCCGACGGTGGCCGATCTCGCCGCGCGCTTCATGGCGGCGCATGTCGAGGTGAACTGCAAGCCGGGGACGGCGGAGTCATACCGGAGCCTGCTCAGGCTGCACATCCTGCCCGAACTTGGCGCGCTCGGGCTGAGCGAGGTCGAGCGCTCGCATGTCTCCGCGCTGCACTACAGGCTTCGGGACAAGCCCCTCCTGGCGAACAAGGCGGCGAGCGTGTTCTCGAAGATGTTCAAGCTGGCGGTGGCGTGGGGCATGACCCCGGCGCGGCCCAACCCCTGCCGGTCCATCAAGCGCTACAAGGAGCGGAGCTGCGAGCGGTTCCTCACCGAGGACGAGTATGCGCGTCTCGGCCGGGTGCTGTTCGAGGCCGAAGCGGAAGGCCCGCTCATGGCCTCGGCGGTGGCGGCGGTGCGGCTGCTGCTGCTGACGGGCTGCCGCCGAAACGAGATCCTCATGCTGCGCTGGGACGACATCGACCGCAGGGCGGGCGAGCTGCGGCTCAGCGACAGCAAGTCCGGCCCGCGCAGGGTGCCGCTGACGCCGCCCGTGGAGCGGGTGCTGGCGCGGATACCGCGCGCGAAAGGCAATCCGTGGGTGATCGCGGGCGAGAAGCCGGGCGAGCGCCTCCGGCGCATCGACCCGCTCTGGAACAAGTTGCGGGCGCGCGCGGGTCTGGACGGCCTGCGGCTTCACGACTGCCGGCACTCTTATGCGTCCAGGGCGCTGGCGATCGGCGAGAGCCTGTCGGCAATCTCCCGGCTGCTCGGCCACAAGACGGTGATGACGACGGTCAAATACGCCCATCTCGCGCGGGACACCGAGCGGGCGTCGGCGGCCAAGGTCGGGGACAGCATCGGCAGCGATCTCATGGCCCTGGATCCCGACCTTGAATCCGAAGCGGCGTAGGGGCGAGGCAGGAAAACGGCGATGGCGAAGCTGAACAGCACCACGATTTCGCGGCGCACGGTGGAGCGCCTCGCGGCGGACCGGGACACGGTCTACTGGGACAGCGAGCTGCTGGGCTTCGGCGTGCGCGTCTATCCGACCGGGGGCAAGGTCTATGTCGTGCAGACCCGGGCGGACGGCAAGGACGGCAAGCGGGTGACGGTCGGGCGCCACGGCGTCATCACGGCGGAAGAGGCGCGCCGGCGGGCAGCGCATATCATCTCCCGGATCAAGGCGGGCAAGGACCCCATCCCCGAGCCGCTGGCGGTGGAGGCGAACGGTCCGACGGTGGCGGAGCTGGCGGCGACGTATCTCGAAGAGGTGGTCGCGGTGCGCCTCAAGCCGGCCTCGGCCAATTCCTACCGCAACACGATCGAGAAGCACATCCTGCCCAGGCTGGGCCGGAAGCGGGCGCTGTCGCTCGACCATACGGCGGTGTCGGCGTTCCACCACTCGCTCAGCGAAACGCCGGCGGCGGCCAACCGGGCAGTCGAGATGCTGTTCCGCATCTACCGGGCGGCCGAGGAACGGGAGACGATCCCGGAGGGCAGCAATCCCTGCGGTCAGGTCGCGATGAACCGGCAGCGCCGGCATGAGCGGTTCCTGACCGACGAGGAGTTCCGCCGTCTCGGCGGGGTGCTGGACGAGGTCGAAGCGGGCGGCGGCGCGATGGCGCATGCGGCGGCGGCGATCCGGCTGCTGCTGCTGACCGGCTGCCGCAAGAGCGAGGTGCTGAAGCTGCGCTGGGACGATGTCGACCTCGCGGCGAGGGAGATGCGCCTCCGCGACGCCAAGACGGGTCCGCGGACGGTGCAGCTGTCGCCGGCCGCGGCGGCGGCGCTGTCGCACGCGCCCCGGGTCGAGGGCAATCCGCATGTCGTGCCGGGCATGCGGCCGGGAAGCCGCATGGGCGACCTGCAGCGACCCTGGGAGCGGATCAGGAAGCGCGCCGGGCTGGACGGCCTGCGGCTTCACGACTGCCGGCATTCCTTCGCCTCGCGGGCATTGGCGCTGGGCGAGAGCCTGCCGACGATCGGCAAGCTGCTCGGTCACAGACACATCCAGACGACCGCACGATATGCGCACCTGGCGCGGGACTCCGTGCACGAGTCCGCCCGGCGGGTGTCGGAGTCGGTTGAAGCCGCCATGTATCGCGACTGTCCGGAGCTTGCGGGAGCCCTCTGAGGGGACGGCAACACCGGGAAGTTGCCCACTACAAGTCTGGATGATACGGCAGATCCAGACCGTGCGGAGCAACGACTCCGCCGGGGTATGTCAGATGATCTGTTTCGCCCCGGGCCTAGTCTCGTCAGCTGGGCCGCAATCATTAAAGGCCACCCGAGTAAGCAATTGCTCGCAAATGTGCTACATTTCCAACCGTACCTATCCGGCTTCTACTGCTTGTCCAAACATTCTACCTTGAAATTCTCCGTCACTCGTTACCGAGCAACACTTGCAAGTGCCGCATTAGCTGCCGCGCAGTGCCGCGCCAAGGCAGGCTCAATTTGAACCAACCGATGAACCATCCATAGTAGGTTCCGCGCGGATTCTTTCTCAGCAACTTCGAAGCCCAGTTCGGTTATCCATTCACCCGCAAACCGTGCCCAATCCTCTAAGCCTTCGTACGATGCCGCTGCCACCATCGCAATGCGTACTTCATCATCAGGATCAAAGTTCAACCGACGTCTTCGCCTCAATACTCTCACCAACACGCGAAGTTCTTCTGCAAGCTCAACGCTCCGCGTAACTGCCGCTACGGTCGCTAGGCTGCCGATCAATCCGAATATACTAATCTCCTCTTCCGCATACTCGATTGAATACTTTACTCTACGTAATGCTGCCGCCGCCAATCCCGCCTGACTTGCTGGCATTCCAAATAGTAACGCCACATTCACCAGCTGGGCGAAGGAATTCGGTTCTAACTTTTCTGCTTCGAGTCCCTCTGTGATTTCTTTCAAGACCTCGTCCGGCATTTTTGGTGGATTCGACACAATTTCGCCTTCCAATGGGCCCGGCAGTATCGGAAATGGCCATTCGGTCTTAACGGCTAAGGCAAGTTTTGAGTCATTATCCTTCAGGAGGTTGCGCAGCGATTGTGTGTGGATTTCTTCTTTCAAATGTCTAACTGCATTCGCAATGCGGCCGATGAATTCCGTGCGCAAACGATCTGGACTAACATAATCTGGCAACCACCGGGGTTCGATGCGGAGATCTACGAGACCTTGCAAGAAGAAAATATGGCCGAACCCCCCTGATTTGGTCCACTCGACAACACTTGTCCGATCTACCTGTGATCCATAAATTGCACGAACAATTCGGGACGCCTGGGTTATCGCAGCCTGTTTTCGACAAAAAGGAAGAGTGCATCCCATTATTCGCTTTCGACTGATTTCCGAAGCGACCAATACAATCATTGCCGATAGAAGTGAAAAGCATCCGCGGTCATCACCCGGGTCGTCCAAGATAAATCTCTCAACCATCTGCTCGATGAACGGCTCAAGTGCACGATGTTCGCCGATACTCCAGAGCGCGACTTCCACAGCGCCAATCTGCAAAATCGGATCGCCCTGTGTCGCAATCCACTCGTATGTTCGCAGCAACTGGTCTTCGTCCAGTTTATCTATTCTAATTCTCTCCGATATACTGCTTCTAGAACACATAGATAGAGAGTGCAAAAATCCATCAACAGCTTTCCACTCGCGCAACCCATCGATCAAGGTCGTTGCTGCTATCTCGATATAGTTATCTGCGGTTGCAGCCGAACCGCACGGTCCTATGAGGCGATCATAGTAACGCTGGTTATGCGGAACGAGGGTCGTTTTTTCTACACTTCCACGCACAAAGCTCGACATTAGATTCCGATAGTTTTTCGCTGGAGTTAGATCCAATTCGCCGATCAACTCTGCGAATTCATCATCATCTAGTGGCTTGCCCTTTAGCCTTGTATTCCATTCTTGAAATGTTTTATCGTATAGATTTAGCTCCCGGGCTGCCTTTTCGAACCAAGCCATTCTGGTGTCATGGTCTTCTGCCAAACCTGAATAGTCCGGAAGCGCAATAGTCCTTTCCTCGTCCTCTAGGACGAAGGAAAAACCTTCTTTCTTGTTTTGCGCGGTGACATGCCACGTCACCTGTTTGTCGTCCTCAACTGAAATCCCCTTTCCCGGCGATCTGATTGCTTCCCGAATGGTTGCGTAGAATCTGTCACGTTGAAAGGACGGGCCGCCTTGGCCCAAGGTCACACCAACAATGGTCGAAAGATCCCAGCGCTCAATAAAATCATGATCATCCAATAGCGATCTTCCAATTCGCGGAGGTAGAAAATCCACGGCAACCTTTACCAGATTTTGTATGACGGGACTACTCATTCTCATCATCCATAGCGCTTTGCTCGAAAGCTTTGACACTTCCAGCAACATGCTCCTTCGCCCAATCAACTAGAATGCGATATGTATCCGGATCCTCTTCCTGAAGCGGCTCAAGTATCCGCGAGTCGAACCAACGCCAATATGCTTCTTTCACTGACTGGACTTGCCTGACGGGCAATGTCATGAGCAGAAGAACCCAGTTACGGTGGCGTTCCGTCAGTTGTTCAACGTTGTCATCTAAACGATGGGTCCATTCCCTTACGTCGCTTAGTTCAAGGAGCCAATCCGATTGTGCAACACCCCTAGATTCGTCCAAACCTTCTGTCCATAGCTCCTTGAGGGAGAGCAGACAGGCTTGGATTACTCCATTTAGCCAGGTAAGCTCCTTCGGCGATTGCAGCATGTTGCTCATTCTTATCCGCTGGATCCCTTCGCGGATCGCCTTGAGTTCGGCTGTCTCCTCGAGCACCCCTTCTCTCACTGGGCTAATAGCGATGAGCGCGCTCAGCTCCCCTGCTGACGTGGGCATGAGTGCAAAATTGGCCCGCCGCAACGTCGTCAACGCATCCTGCCTTTGACTTCTCGAAATCGCTTCGCGCTCTACCAAGATATCGAGCACGTCTACGGTTGTGATTAAAGGGCGACTTTCCGTCTCGAGTGACAGGAAGTTGTGCTGGTTAATGAACCGATCATCCACCACCCCTACATCGGCGTCGGCAACAAGCTTCAATAGATCGACGGTAGGATGAGATGACACATGTTCGGGACCATCGGTGTCCTCATTCCGAATCGCCTTACCTAATCGGACCTTTTCACTTTCGAAACCTTCCTGAAGACGAAGTCGAAGCCGGTTCACCATTGATACAACATCGCTGGCCTTCTGATCATAGGAGATGAGATCGTCGGCCTCTTCAATTTCGCTGTTCGACACGACGGCAGTAAATCCTGCGCGATGAAGTTTCGATAGCAATCCCAAGAATTCGAAATGGGACACCGTCAGGTCGTCAAGATAAAGCAATGCCTCATCGGCTATCTCAGGTTCCGATCGCCATTGGACTTCACGCATATTCAGTGCAACCCTGGCAATTTCCCCTTCTCCGCGCGTCAAGACTCCCTTATGAACCAGCCTATTGACCACAGCGACGCTACTGCAAAGGCAGGATTCGTACTCGCTCAAATCTGCTTCTTCCTGCATCAGCGAGTTTGTCTTGTGAACGGGTCCACCACGAATAATCAACCTTTGCCGAGTATCCTGGTGTTCCGAAGAAGATGCCTCCGCGATAAGCGTGGCTAAGGATGGCCCTACCTCATTGATCAGTTTCTCTGGCACAACACAACTACTCTCAAATGCAAGCAACTGTCCATCCGCGATCATCTTGCGCAGTTCACGAGCGGCAGCAACGCGGCTCGGCTGATGAAATAAAATGCGCGCTTTTTCCCCCAGTAACCAACCAAGTGTACAATGAGGAATAATGATGCGATCAAATGTTTTGATGTATACATCTAGCAGATCCAAAAACTCTGCAGTAATTAGTGCAGTCGCATCCATCGCGATTACCGTCGGATTTATTTTCGGCTTTCCTCCTGTTCCGCTGAACGCGTAGATCATGCCCCTTCTACGAACATCTGGCTCGTCCAGATTACTAAGCGCTGGCATCATGTAAACACTTAGGAAAGACCGATTTAGCAATTGCGCTGCAGCAAAGACCGGGGCGTCCCCTTTCTCGAGCATTTCCCACGCAGTTGATTCCCGACGCTCCCAATCGGGCTTCCTCGCAAGTATGTCCTCGATACCCATCACCTTGACTGGACCTTCCCTCCCTGAGAGTTCAGCGGCCCTTTCCATCCATTGATGAACCTCGATGCTATTTTCCCACCCGGCTGAAGACGCGACATGAAAACAGCCCGCGAGTACAACCGGATCGTCCGCCCCTCGGGCTGCCGCCTCCTGCACAAGCGCTTTTCCACGACCTGCGCCGATGTGCTCCGCGATCTGACCGGCTCGCAAGAGGTCTATGGCCGTGCGGCCGTTCCGGGCACTCCATTCATTTTCCACAAAGCCTTGTAGCGATTCCCAGTCTCCGGAAACGACCGCCAGATTAATTTGCAGCTGCCGAGCTTCTGGCGAATCGCAAGTCTGCTGCAAAATCTGGAGGGCGTCCCGGGCTGCGTTCAGCTTCCCATTCTCGAATAGCATTTGGGAGCGCAAGAGCTGCATAGACTCGTCTATTGCCAAGAGCGCAGGGAATTTCTCCATTACACTCAACGCTTCATCCTGACGCTCGAAGTTATACAGAGAGATTACATACCTGCGAGCATCGGTAAGGTCCCCGCTACCGTCAAGAAGTGTCCTTCCATACTCGCAAGCATTCTGCCAGTCCTGGGCATCCTCATAGGCTCGCGCAAGAATACGCAGGTCCAACATAGATCCACTTTCCTTGTAGGCCGCCAATCGCTCAGAAAGCGGGTCGCCGCCACTGGCCTCTGTCAACTCCCGGCGTAACCGGGCTACATCTTGTTCCGACAACCCCCTCTCAATGGCTTCCTTCAATCGCTCCTCGGCTTTCGCCACCTGTCCTGCGGCGGCAAGCATCTGGATTTCAACAAAATATACCCCCCTCCAATTCAGATGCTTCAGAAGTTGGTCCCTGTGCTCATTGAGATAGCCTGCCACAGATGCATGGGTTTCCCTACTAAGCGCCAGTGCAAAACGTGCGAAGGCGGCGTCCGCAGACGTACCACCAGTAAGCGCTGTCTGCCGATCTACCTCCCGCTCTGCCCAATCAAGATCTATATCAACGCCAAATTGCAATCCCAATCCAAGACGACGCAAGAAAGTTGCCGAATCTTTAATACTCTCCTCTAACTCCGCTAGTCCCTCTGCGCTATGTTCGGGATCTACAACTTTTAGCCAAAGCGCCTTATCATCCATGAGGCCCGCCACACCCGATAGCCCGACCGTTTTTGCAAAAGAATACAATGCCTTATAGCACCGAAAGGCGCTCCGCCGATCCTCTAGCGCCGTTGGTTCGCCGCGCAGTGGGAATTTTGCGGCATCGAAAGGCAAATTTTGTGTCAAGAGAAATGTTCGAAATTCTTCAGGAACTGCCTGCGAGAGAAATGCGTCTCCAACTGCAAAGTATAACGCAGGTGACTGTATGTAATCTTCATCTTTTACCTCTTTGGCAGCGTCGAACGCAATTTTCCATCGTTCTTCCTCTAAGTTCTTTCTAATAAAAAAGAATTTAGCATCGCCATCAAGAGAAGCAAACCCCAAACCAGCCATCCTCAACCATTCGCTTGCTTCTTCTAGACCTTTTGCCTTCAACATACTAACATAAGCAACCCCAAATGCCGCTGATGTGCCAATAGTGCAAAGCTCGGCTATCGCTTCATGAACATCGCCATTTACCGCCTTGATTACGCTTCGCGCAATTTGACTCGGTTCATTATCCATAAACTCGATGCGATCCAAAATCGAGGCGGCGTCGGCGGGATTTTCTCCTGAAAGGAACCGAGCACACCAAGCGCGGGCTATGCCCTTCTGCTCCTTGCTCGCCAGCGTCAAATCTCCTTCCTCCAAGCTCGCCACGAGGTTCTTGGATTCTGCAATCACATCAAACTCGCCAAAATGCCTACACTTACAAAGCCGTTCCAATCTTCGCTCGACTTCCATATCGATAATACTAATGTGAGCCCCAAGATCGTTAACGCGTGTCGTGATACTCCCACGCTGCTCGCTTGTCTGTGCAAGTTCCTGTTCCGCTAGCGCGGCTATTCGTTGTAACTCGTTACCTCTTTTGTCGGGCTCTTCTCCTGTTCCTGTCACCTGGAGCGCGATATTATATGGTCGATTTACGAAACTTCTCACATGAACATAAACTTCCGAGTCCCTACTGGTAGGCTTGGAAATACTCGTATGGTTTTCATCGACAATAGTTGGGATCTCGGCCAACCCCGCGTCTGCACTGTCCACCGATACGACCCTGCCGATCCATTTTGGCAGGGAGAAACCCAATAAGCTCAAAGGAATTCCTTCCGCGAGGATCAAATGCTCAATCCCTCCGAACCGACTGTACTGCTTGTACCAGTTGTTCAGGTCCCTGAGTTGAGAACTGCCCAATCCTAACTCATTTGCGGCTTCCGAGGGTCTTGCAAACGGCCATAGTGCCCTTGACATACTCGCCAATCGCGTGCCCCTGTGGGGCGTTCCGAGAAAGGCAATTCTTCTCACGCGATTCAAAAAATCCTGCGCTCTCAGATCGCTGCCTGCATCGCGATCTGCGTTACGAACTATATTTTTTACAACGAGACCACCAAGACTGTGCGTGACAAAGACGATGTTGCCGTTAGCAAGTGCGGGTTCTACAAGAAGGCGTGCTAAAATATTGTTTGCGCGATCTGCTATAGATATAGCGTTTCCAGCCCAATTTGTTTTTGCTGCCTCGAACCCTACCAGCCAAAGTCCAATTTCCGAAAGGTCCTCTTCTAGCCATAGCGGCCAAAGCACTGGAAAATTAGAATCTTTAGATGTCCAAGTCTTCTCAATGTGTCCTGACAGGCCGTGAACGAACAGCACGTGTGTCTTCACAAAGTCGTAGCTTTTCGAAATTTGGCGCAGTTCGGTCAGAGCAATTCTCCAAAGAGCTCGCAGTCTCTCTTCTTTCACAAGTTTAGCTTCGATCAGCAGGTTCTTTCGCGAAATGTGTCGCAATCTCAATCAAGCAGTGGGCGTGCTTGATACCCTCCACTTTGGCAACCACACATCCAAGCTCGCGATTATCGCATTGAAACTGTCCTTATTCAATATCCCGGAGGTCTGTTGTCCCGCTCCGCTTCACGACCCATTCCCGGCATTCACGGCATCCTTCAACGCTATACTTGGCCTGAACGCTCGCACCGTGGATGCCTGTATCTCCAAAGTCTCGACTGTTCTAGGATTGCGCCCGGTTCGTGTAGGCCAGCTCTTCGCCGTGAAGGTCCCGAATCCGATGATCATCACCTCCTCGGCGTTATCCAGGGCCTCACCCAACGCCCCGAACACAGTGTCCACTGCGCTCCCGGCCACTGACCGGCTCAATCCGATCCGATCTGCCGCACTACCGGTGAGATCCGATTTCTTCATTATGTCGTCTCCGACGATACGTCACGCAGACCCGTGCTCTAAATGTTCGACCAACAGCTCATCGGCAAGTCCCTCATAGGTAGTTCGAAACACCGGCTGTATCGATCCGGTTCGGGATCGTCACACCAGATACTTCGCTTGCCGGCCAGCCAAACTAGCGCTTCGGCCGGTTCCTTCGATTACTCATTCCGGTATGCCGGCGCCGTCTCGCCATCGCCGCGCGTAGCTTCCGGGACCCCCGGGTGGTGGCCGAGGCGGCGGAACGCCACCACGTCCACGATGAACCGTTCGTAGCGATCGCCGCCCTGGCGCGCCAGACCGCGCCGGCCACTTCCCCACCCTTCATCGTCGATTCCGCCCGCCGCGCCGCGCGGTCGCCAGTTCGCTTTTTGCGGCCGCCGGGTTCGGCGATGGCGAGCGCGCGGGGTCGATTTTGGGCCGTTTGGAGGCGGAATCCGTGCGCGGCGCGCCGGCCCGATCATCGCCCTGTCCCCGTGTGAACCCGTTTGCTCCCGATTGGGTGGCCGATTGCGAATCCAAATCGTCCATCCGCAGCGGCAGCGCCATGCGCTTGGATGACGGCCCGTGCGTCCGGAGCGGTCCGGGCGCCGAATTCAGAGGGAGACGGGAATGACGGAAGAGACCGTTTATCTGACCCCGCTGCAGGCGGCCCGGATTGTCGGCCTGTCCGCGAAGACGCTGGCCCGCTACCGGGTGAAGGGCAAAGGGCCGGTGTTCGCGAAGCTCGGCGGCCGGGTGCGCTATCTGCGCGAGGACCTGGATGCCTGGGTGCGGAGCCGGCGGCGCGCCTCGACCAGGGACGACGGGACCGTGCTCACGGGATCCACCCCATGACCGGCGGGGCAAGGACAGCGCCGGCCGCATGCGCGGACCGCTCGGGAGCCATGCTGCGCGGTCTCGCCGTAGCGTCCCTGGCGGTAGCGGCACTGCTGGCCGGTGCGGATGCGGCGCTCGCGACCACCGACACGACGTTCGGCGATCCGCTCGACACGGTGCAGGACATCGTGGGCGGCACCGGCGGCCAGCTCGCCGCGGCGCTCGCGGTGGGCGCCGCCCTAGTCGGCTCCGTGCTGCGCTTCAACGCCATGCAGCTGATGGGCGCGGTCGGCGTCGGCATCGCGGCCGGCGCCGGCACCGGCATCGTCACCGGCCTGGTCGGCACGGCGATCGTCTGATGAGCGAGAACGCGCGCTACACGATCCCGCGCCGTCTCGACGACCCGGAGCGCTGGCTGTTCTGGACCGTCGACGAGGCGGCGGCCCTGATAGGCCCCGCCCTGCTCGGCCTGGCCGCCAACCAGTTCGTGCCGGGTCTGATTGCCGGCGTCGGCGGCTGGCTTCTCCTGCGCCGGGTCAAGCGGGGCGGCGGCGCCAACATCGCGCGCTACGCGCTCTACTGGTTCCTGCCCGACTTCGTGCTGCGTCTGAAGGCGACGCCGCCGAGCCATCTCCGGCGCTTCGCCGGCTGAGGGCGGGAACGGTGCGGCGTGTCGAGATGGAGGGCGCGGTCCGGCGGGTGCGGGACATCCGCATCGCGCTGGCCGCGCTGCTGGTGCTGTCGATGACCGCCAACCTGGCGCTCACCATGAGCTTCGCCGGGCGCGAGACGGTGACCGTGCTGGTGCCCGCCACGGCGGGACCCGGCTGGGAGGTCGGCGGCGGCGGGGTCGGCATCAACCGGGCGGGGGCGCGCTACCTGGAAGACATGGCGCGCACCGTGGCGGTGACGCTGCTCACGCTGACGCCCGAGAACGCGGCCCTTGTCCGCCTTGCGGCGGCCCGTCTGGCCCATGCTTCGGCACGCGGCGCGATCGGCGCCTGGGTCGAGGCCGAGGCCGGACGCATGGCCGGGCGCGACATGGCGAGCGCTTTCTATCCGACCGAGATCGAGGCCGACCCCGGGCGGCTGGCCGTGGAGATCGCGGGCGAGCTCGTGACCTGGATCGGGCGCGAGGAGGCCTCGCGCGAGGACCGGCGCTACCGGCTCGTCTTCCGGATCGACGCCGGGCGGATCGGGCTCCTGCGCTTCGAGCAACTGGAGAGTGGAAAATGACACTGTTTCATCGGTCGCGGCACGCGCTGCTGCTTGCCCTGCGCCTTCTCACTATGGGCGCCCTCGCGCTGCCCCTGCCGGCGGCGGCGATGCAGATCCTGGACGCGGCAGACCATGCCGAGATCGCGGCCGAAATCTCCGCGACCGGGGTCAACCGCATCGCGTTTGCAGGCGACCGGATCGCGAAGGTGGTGCGCGCGCCGGACGGGTTCGCGGTCGAGCACGACGCCGGCTCGGGCGACCTCTATCTCAGGCCCGGCGTCCGGCGGGCGAAGACTCTTCCGTCCGAGGCGGACCCCCATGCGCCGGTCACGCTCTTCATCGGCACGGAGAAGGGCTTCACCTACCGGCTGACGCTTACCCCTGCGGACCGGGACTCGGCGCAGATCCTCATCC
>FZLR01000086.1 GCA_900197615.1 Rhodospirillaceae bacterium Spongia-Bin9 | reverse complement strand
GTCGACATTCGAGGTGAAGCCGCCATAGACGAAGGGCGCGCCGGGACTGTTCAGCTGGTGGATCGTCAGCCCGGCCAGGAACTCTGCATTCTGCTGGGCCACGGCGCCGGCCAGCGTCACCGGCGCCATCGCGCCGGCCAGGGTAAACGGCGTCATCACGACCGGCTGGCCCCGTTCGCCCATGCGCAGGATGCCTTCGACCATCGTCAGGTCGAGCCGCAACGGTGAGCTCGAATTGATCACCGTGATAACCGAGGGTTCGCGCTCCAGCGTCTCCTGATCGACGCCCCGGGCAATGCGGGACAGCTCGATGCCGTCGAGCACGCGCTCGCGGCCCAGGCTGTAGGCGTGGATCGGCTTGTCGGTCATGGTCAGCGCGGCGTGCAGCGCATCGAGATGGCGTACGCTGGGGTGGATGTCCGTCGGCTCGACCGGATAACCGCCCCACATATGGATCGCCGGCAGCACCTGTCCCAGCCGCAGGAATTGCTTGTAGTCCTCGAAATTGCCGACCCGGCGGCCGCCCTCGAAATCGCAGGCGTTCGGCGTGCTGCTCACCGCGCCGAAGACCAGCCGGTCGCCGCCGAAGATAAGGGTGCGCTCCGGATTGCGGCAGTAGAATTTGAAAGTCTCCGGCGGTTTGCCGATCTGCGCCTCAATCAGATCGGCCGGAAAGCGGACGCGGTTGCCATCCGGCACGACGTCGGCGCCGGCCTCTTCCAGGAGCGCCCTGGCCTCGTCGTGCAGGATATCGATGCCGATTTCCTGCAGTACGGTCAGTGCCGTCCCGTGGATGGCTTCGAGCTCGTCTTCGGATACCGCGGGCACCGGATCGAACGGCCGGCGCGGTTGCGGCCGGATCGAGGGTTCCGGGACTTCTGCGGCAGGCTGATCGCCGCCGCGCCGGCGGCGGCCGGTCCGGCCGCGTCTCTCGGGAGGCATTGTTTTCCTTTCCTGCATCGCCGCTGGGTTGGCTACCGAAATCTGCAATCTTCCAGCTGCCATCTCGCGGGTGGCGGGCCGGATTAGACCAATTCGGCCTCCGGGTCATGCCGAAAGTACATGGCGGCCGGCAGATTGTCCGCCCGCTTGCCGCTTGCGACCGCTGTGGCGCCCCGCTACCTTGCCGCGTCGCTACCGCAACGAGGAGGGTCGCCAATGAGCACCCTGACCTTCGACGCAACGCCGTTGCCCATCCGGGACGACATTACGGCAGCCCTTCCGCAGGTTTGGGCCCGGATCGGCCGGCCCGGAACCTGGCTGACCGCGCGGGAACGGGTCGCGGTCGCTGCGGAGAGCCGGAATGCGCGGTTTTGTGCGTTGTGCGCCGAACGCGCGGAGGCGCTGTCGCCTTACGCAGTGCACGGGGAGCACGATTCCCTGGGCGAACTGCCGGACGAAAAAGTCGAGATCGTCCACAAGATGATGACCGATCCCGGCCGCATCGCCGGACACTGGTACGAAGCCCTGAAAGACGGCGGCCTGCCCGAGACCGAATATGTCGAGATCGTCGGCGTGGTCGCCTGCACGGTCGGCGTCGACACCTTCTGCCGCGGCATCGGAATGCCGCCGCCTCCCCTGCCGGAGACGCAGGATGGCGAACCGTCGGGCGAGGCGGTCGGCGAAGCGAACCTCAATCGCGACCTGGCCTTCGCGCCGACGCTCGATCCGTTCGTCGACGGACCGCTGCAGAAGGAATTCTTCCCGGGCGGCCCGCCGTCCGCGGCGCATATCCGCCGGGCCTTGTCCTCGGTGCCGGACAGTCAACGCCAGTTCTGGCAGATGGCCACCGTGCTCTATATGGACGGCATGCAGATGCGCGATTTCTCGACCGAGTACCGCGCCATCACACACGCCCAGATCGAACTGGTTGCCGGCCGGGTTTCGGCCATCAACCAGTGCGTTTACTGAACCACCAGCCATGTGGCCCTGCTCCGTGCGAGCGGCAAACATACCGGTGACGACTACGATCTGAGCGCGGTTCTGGGAGAGTCGGGCGAGGATAGCGGCATCCCCCACGCCGATGCGCTGATCCGGCTCGCCGAAACGGCGATCGGTTACGACGACGCGGCGACCGCGGCCGCCCGCGAGGCCGCGGTCGAAAGGATGGGGGAATCCGCCCTGGTCGACGCCGTGGCCATCGCGGCCAACTTCAATGCCATCGACCGGGTCGCCGACGCCATCGGCATCCCGCTGGAGGAAGAGAAAGCGGCGATCTCGGCAGATTTCCGCGAAGAACTCGGGATCGACGATTTCGGCCGGGCCAGTCTGCCGGCAGCCGCAGAATAACGCCGCCGGTTTCGGCTCGTATCGTTCGGAAATTCATCTTTCCACCGTTTCGGAGGGGAAGCGGCTGGGCAAGGCGGGGCGGGCCAAGGGCGGCGCCTTGGCGGATTGACGCGGACGACCGGACCGCTGCGGACCGCATTCAAGGGTGCTCGACCCCTGTTTGCACCGTGAAAATTGGGGAGGCGTAGAATAAGCGGACGGTTCCGTACGACCTGCTTGCGGCGAAACTTCCGGCTACCCGCCGAGGAACAGGCGCCCGACTTCCGGGTTTTCCAGCAATGTCTTGCCCGGACCCGCCATGGCGAGGCGGCCGGAAACCAGCACATAGCCGATGTCGGCGAACTCCAGGCCCTTTTTGGCGTTTTGTTCGACCATGACGATGGTCTTGCCTTCGCCGCGCTGGAGGTCATCGAGGATTTCAAACACCATGTCGATGAAGCGCGGCTCCAGGCCGATCGACGGCTCGTCGACCAGCAGCACCTCGGGATTCATTACCAGGGCGCGGGAAATCTCCAGCAGCCGCCGCTCGCCGCCGGAGAGCACTTTGGCCGGATGTTTGCGCCGGGCGGCCAGCCGGTCGTATTTCTCGAATACCTTTTCTGCGGCGCGCCGGGCGTCGGCCGGGTTCGGCATGAGGTATCCGCCCATCCAAAGATTTTCTTCCACGGTCATATCCGGAAAGACGGACTTGTCCTGCAAAATGTAGGCGATGCCGGCGCTGCGCAGTTTCTCGCTGGAGCCGAGCCGGGTGACATCGCGCTTTTCGGCGCCGTCGGTGGTGATCGCGCCGGAAAAAATGTTGGTGAAGCCGAAGATCGAGTGGAGGACGGTCGATTTTCCGGCGCCGTTAGGCCCGATCAGGCAGAGCGACTGGCCCTTGCCGACATGGAGATGGAAATCGTGCAGGATCTCCATCTTGCCGTAGCCGGCGCACAGCGTGTCGATGGACAGGAACGGGTCGTGGTTGGCCAGCGCCGCCAGCTCTTCGACTTTCGGCCCCTCCTCCACGATTTTCTGGACTTCGCGGACGACATCCTCGACCGAGATGATCGTATCGACGGAGCCGGCGCCGTAACCCTTCGTCCGTTTGCCGTCCGGACCCGTCGCGTTCCCGGCCATCAGTGCGCCCCCAGATAGGCGTCGATGACGCGCTGGTCGTTCTGCAGGGCGTCCGGCGGGCCGTCGGCGAGCAATTCTCCGTGCGCCAGGCAATAGATGTGCTCGGCTAGGTTCATGATGACCCGCATATTATGCTCGATGACGAACAGGGTGACTCCGAACCGCTCGTTGGCGAGGCGCAGCCGGTCGATCAGGCCGTTGATCAGGGTCGGGTTGATGCCGGCGGTCGGCTCGTCGAGCAGCAGCACCTTGGGCTCGTTCATCAGCGCCATGGCGAATTCGAGCAGCTTCTGCTGTCCGAAGGAAAGGTCGCCGGCGCGCAGCTTGCGCTTCTGGTACAGGCCGACGAAATCCAGCAGGCCTTCCGCCCGTTCCTCCGCCTCGCCGGACTTGTGGGTGAACATGCTGCGGAAGGTCCCTTCGCGATGGGACAGCGCGGCATGCATGTTCTCGACGCAGTTCAGCTTGCGGAAGATCCGCGTCTGCTGGAACGTGCGCAGCATGCCGAGCCGGGCGATCTGCGGCACGCGCATCTTCGAGATTTCCACGCCCTCGAAGCGGATGCTGCCCGAATCGATCGGGTGGAAACCGACGATGGAGTTGAACAGCGTCGTCTTGCCGGAGCCGTTGGGGCCGATCAACCCGGTGATGCTGCCCTCTTCGACGCCGAGGCCGATGGCGTTGTTGGCGACGACGCCGCCGAACGACTTCGAGACATTGTCGACCTCGATCAGCGTGCTCATCGGGCTGCGTCCCCCGCGACGTCCCCCGCAGCATCCCTGGCAGCTTCGAGCGCGTCGGCCGTTTCGGCGTCGGCGCGTTGTCCTGCGGTGCCCCGGTCGACCTCGATGCCGAACCATTCGGGCCGCTTTTCCTGGAGCCAGCCGACGATGCCCTGCTGGAAGAACACGACCGTGACGACGATCAGCAGGCCGAGCACGACCCACTGCCAGCCCAGCAGATGGGTCCAGGTCACTTCCTTGATGATGTGGAACAGGGTGGCGCCGATCACTGGGCCCCAGAGCGTGCCCTTGCCGCCCAGCAAGGCCATCAGCACCATGAAGATGCCGAAAGTGACGGTCGGGAAGGCAACCTCGAGCGGCTCCATGAAGCCGATGATGTTGCCGAACAGGGCGCCGGAAATCCCGAGGAAAAAGGCGGAAATCGACCAGGCGACCGTCTTGTAGAGCTGGGTCCGGACGCCGAGCGCCTCGGCCTTGGCCTCGTCGTCCCGGATCGCGTTCAGCATCAGGCCGAAGCGGGTGCGATAGAGCCAGCGCAGGAACAGGAAGGTCAGCACCGCCAGGACGAAGCAGGTCCAGTAGAAGAAGACGCCCTGCAGGTCGGCCGACTGGAGGTCCCCGAACGGCAGGCGAAACAGCGGATCGGCGTCGGTGCCGGACGGGAAGACCGGCAGCCGGATGCCGCCGCCGCCGCCGACCCAGTCCCAGGCCCCGATTAGCTCGCCGGCGGCGATCGCCAGGCCCAGCGTTCCGATCGCAAAATAAGGCCCGCGCAGGCCGAACACGATCAGGCCGAAAATGGCGGCCAGAACGACCGATCCGAGCGCAGCGAGGACAACGCCGAGGCCGAGGCCGAGGAAATACTGGTCAGGCGTGAAGGACGTATTCAGGATACCCGACGGATCGGTGTATTCGCCGACATCGTACCAGGGCCAGATCTGGCAGACCGCGGCGATATACATGCCGGCGCCGAAAAAGAAGATGTTGCCCAGCGAGTTGTAGCCCATCTGGCCGCCCATCGTGTCCCAGGTCAGGGCGAACACGATCATGATCCAGAGCATCGCGATCTGCTGGACATAGGCGGGGAAGACCATCGGCGCGATCACGCCGAAAACGGCGAGAAAGACGTAGACCGGTTTTTCGATCCTGTCGCCGATCATCGGCCCTACTCAACCACCCGGCGGTGTTTGTTCTCGATGATCTGGCGCCAGATCAGGACCAACAGCAGCATGCCGACCACCGTCGCCTGCTGAAAATCGGCGCCCAGGACGAAGCCGCTGTACTGCTCGGCGACGCCGAGCCCGAGGCCGGCCGTGATGACGCCCGGAAGGTTACCGAAACCGGCCGCCGTCACGATGACGAAGGAGCGGATCGAGTGGGTGATGCCGTAGAACGGCTGGATCACCCAGATCATGGCGATGAGCACACCGGCGGCGCCGCAGATCGCGGCGTTCAGCGAATAGGTGAAGGCGTAGACCCGGTCGGTATCGATGCCCATGACGCGGGCGGCGCGTGCGTCCTGCGCCGTGGCGCGGATCGCCTGCCCCATGCGGCTGCGCTTCATGAAGATCACCACCGCCAGCGCGAGCGCCCCGCACATCAGGAAAGCGGTCAGCTTGATCCAGGCGAAGGTAAAGGCGCCGCCGCCCAGCGTCACGGTGGCCGTCGGCAGGCCCGAGCGCGCGGTCTGGACCTCCGGGCCGAAAATTAGATTCAGTCCCTGCTGTAGGACAATGGCGATGCCGAAGGTCGCCAGCAGCGAGGTAAAAAGGTCCCGGTCGATGACGCGCCGGATGACCAGAACGTAAATCGCCCAGCCGAAGCCGAACATGAAGACGATGGCGACCGGCAGTCCGACAAAGGGATGGATGCCGATATCGTAGAGATAATAGGCGATATAGCCGCCCATGATGACATATTCGCCCTGACACAGATTCTTGACGTTCATCACACCCCAGACCAGGGCGAGACCGTAGGCCGCCAGGGCGAAGATGGCGCCGATGAACAGGCCGTCGAGCAGAAGCTGGATATTCTGCTGCCAGGCGACCTGGAGGATGGTCAGGTTGTTCTGCGCCTGGCCGCTGATCAGCACCAGGACGACGCAGACCAGCGCGATCATCAGCAACAGGGTCCAACCGTCGCCGGACGATTTCAGCCAGGCCGGCGACAGGAAGCCGGTGCGGGCCGGCGCTGCGGGTTTCTGACTCGCCATCGGGTTAGATCGCCGGTCGCGGCATCCGCGGGCGAAAATGCAGCCGCCCGGCCCCCGAGGGAACCGGGCGTACTGCATTCACGGGTCGGAAGCCCCTGCTGGAGACTATTGGACCTTGCGCGGATGCTGGACCTTGTGCGAGGCCCATTTCGACGGCGCCACGACGACATACTTGCCGTCCTGGATCTGGCGCAGCACCATCGGCTTCGCGATGTTGTTGCCGGCCTTGGAGAACTTGATCCGGCCGTAGAAGGTCGTCATTTCGGTGCTGGAAATCGCTTCGCGAACCTTCTCCTTGTCGAAGCTGTTGGCGCGCTCGAACGCGTCCTTCCAGACCAGCACTGCGGCAGCCGCCTGGGCCGACTGGTAAGGCACGGTCTTGTAGCCGCTGAAGGTCGCCTTGAACTTCTTGTCGAAGTCGGCCGCGCTGCCGAAATACGGACCCTTGTAGGACAGGGTCTCGGCCCACTGGGTCGGGCAAAGGAAGCCATCGACTGCGGCGCCGAACTTGGAGACCAGTTTCGACGATTCGCAATGGGTCATCGCGACCATCGGGGTAGCGATCTTCAACTCCTTGATCTGCCGGCCCGCCGTCGCCGCGCCCTTCGAATGGCCGGAAACGACCAGCAGATCCGGCTTGAGCGCCCGCACCTTGGTGAGCGTCGCCGTCATGTCGGACAGGTCGCGCGGCAGCCGGTCGTCGATCACGATCGACATACCGAGGCGCTTGATGTCGGCGACCACACCGGCGCGCACGTCAAGCGAGAACGGATCGTTCTCGAACGCCATGGCGATCTTGACGTCCTTGCGTTTCTTGCCTGCCTTGTCGGCGATCTCGGCCGCAAGCTGGATCGAGCTCGCGAGATACTGCTCGGAGGTCGACAGCACTGCGAACAGATACTTGTAGCCCTTGGTGAACAGCGAGCGCGACGCGCCCTCGGCCTCGACCATCGGGATGCGATACTTCTCGGTGACCGGCGCGATCGCCTTGGTCAGACCCGAGCTGTACGGTCCCAACATATATTTGACGCCGTCCTGCTTGATCAGCCGCTCGGCGAGCTGGGCGCCGCGGGCCGGGGTCGATTCGTCGTCGTAGTAGATAACCCGCAGCTTGTAGGACTTGCCGCCGACCTTCACGCCGCCGGTCTTGTTGATCAGGTCGATGGCGATGTTGTAGCCGTTCTTGGCGTGGATACCGTTGGTCGAATATTTGCCGGTTTCGGACAGGGCCGATCCCAGAACGATGGTATCGCCTTCCACCTTTGCCGAGGCTGGCGCCGCCGCTATGGCGGCGACCGCGGCGGCCGCCAGGACCGTCGCCGGACTGCAATGTTTGAGCATGTCGTCTCTCCCTGAGTGTTGCCGAATAGCACCTGACAGGCCGAATGTACCGGCCTCCGGCCAGTGCCGCTTCCCTGACATCGGGACGCGCGTCATTCTTCGCACGCCTTCGACAAAGTGATGTATCAGACCCCAGGCGATTGCCAAACGTAATTCTCCGTGAACCCCAACGGCTCCGCCTCTCCGGACCGTGGGTTGCGGGAGCCGGGACAGGCGTCTACTTACTGACCCGACACCGAGGAAATCCGGAGCGTTCCCGACATGGAAATGAGTGGCGAGTACCGCATCCCCGCCAGCCGGGAAACTGTCTGGCAAGCTCTCAACGATCCGGATGTGCTTCGCGCCTGCATCCCCGGCTGCCAGGAACTGGAGCAGACCTCCGAAACCGGTTTCGCTGCAACGGTCAAGACCAGGGTCGGCCCGGTTTCGGCGACCTTCAAGGGCGAGGTCGAGCTGCAGGATATCGACCCGCCGGCCGGCTACCGGATCCAGGGCGAAGGCAAGGGCGGCGTGGCCGGCTTCGCCAAGGGCGGCGCCAGCGTGCGCCTGGCCGAAGACGGCGGGGAAACGGTCCTGACTTACGACGCCGACGCCAAGGTTGGCGGCAAGCTCGCCCAGATCGGATCGCGCCTGATCGCCGGCACGGCCCGAAAGCTGGCAGATCAATTTTTCGGCAATTTCGCCGAGCATGTCGTACCCGGCAGCCGGGACGCGGCAGCGGAATAGCCGCCACGCAGCCTTCGGTCGACCGGATTACTCCTGCCGGTCGGCCAGCTTGCGCAACTCGCGCCGGGCCGCCCGGTCGATCATTTCGGGGGCATGGCGATCCAGCCATTCGCGGACCGGCGCCGCCAGGTCGTCCTGCGCCGCCGCATCGAGTGCAAGCTCATCGGAACCGTCGTCGCCGGCGCCTTCCGGCCCGGAAACGGGTACGGATTTTTCGGCCGGCGGCGTTTCGGCCCGGGACGTCACCGGAGGCGGGTCGATCCGGACGACAGAGCCGTCCGGCGCGATCATTTCGGTAAGAAGCAGAACCGTATCTCCGGGATCGGCGCCGACATCGTCCGTTGCGCATCCGGACGGTTCGGCCCGATCTTCCGGACTCGCCTCGTCTGCGGCAGGTCCCTGCGGCTCCAGCGATGCCGCTTCTTGCGGCGGGCCGGTCTGTGCAGCGGGGCCTGTTTCGCGGGTGAATCGTTCACCGGGCGGTTCTTTCCCGGCTTCGGGAGCGTCGCCCCCGTCCCCGTGAAATGGCTCATCGGCCGGAGAGTCGGTTGTTGCGGCTTCCGGCGCCGTTTCGGACGTCTCCTGGCCGGCCTTCCCTTCGCGTGCGCCGGAGACGGCCGCCTCGTCGTCGTTCTCGAAGACGATCTGGCGGATCGACGCCAGAATATCTTCCAACGAAGGATCGTCGGGTTGCCGAGATTCGGTTTCGCGGTCGCTCATCGTCCTTTACGTCTGCCGCATCCGGATGGCTTGGCGCCTCCCGCCCGCAACGGGTTTCGCCGGAGCCCTTGCAGCCGGATCTACTTAGCCGGCGCTGGACTGGCGCCGATCGTTTCGCCGAAACCGAAGGCCTTACGGCGAACTTTCCGGTAATGCTCTTCGGGATCGTGGATTTTCACCTTGAGCCCGAGCCTTTTTGCATTCATCCGGCCGACGGCAGCGAGCAATTCGTAGGTCGCGACGACGAGGTCGCGTCGCGCCCGCACCAGATTGACCTGCGCGTTCAGCAATTCCTGCTGGGCGTCCAGGGTATCGAGCACCGTGCGCAAGCCGGCCGCCGCTTCCTGACGAACGCCATTGAGCGCAATCCGGCTTGCCTCGAGCTGGGCTTCGAATGCCGTGACGCTCGAACGCGCCGTCCGCAGGGCGGCATTGGCCCGCGACGCGTTCTCGACGGCGGTCCGCTGCACCTGGCGCAGTTCGTCGCGCCGCCGCAGCACGGTCTGTTTTGCAGCTCGCACGCGCGCTGCCACGCCCCCCGACCGGTACAGCGGAATCGCGACATTCGCCGTAACGCTCGCCGAATCGCCGATCGTGTCCCGCGCCTGGGCGTTGTAGCGCCGCTGCAGCTGGCCGTTGATCGACACCGACGGCATCAGTTCGCCGCGCACCAGGTCGACCGTCGCGCGCGCCGAGCGCTCGTCCCACGTCGCCGCAACCACCGCGGGGTTGCCGCGCCGGGCCTGCTTGGCAATTTCCGCCGGATCGCGCGGCAGGTCGGCGCGCAATTCGGGCTCGTCGAGAGTCTCGGGCATCGCGCCGACTATATTGGCGTAGTTGGCGCGCGACGCCTGCAGAATGCCCTGGGCCTGTATGGTCGCCGCGCGGGCCTGGGCGAGGCGCGCCTGCGCCTGGGAAACATCGGTGCGGGTCACTTCGCCGACGCTGAACCGGTCGCGCGTCGCCTGCAGCTGACGCGCCAGGACCTGCTCGTTGTTGGCATTCAGGCGCAAGACGGCGAGATCGCGAAACACGTTCATGTAGGCGCGGACCGCATTCAGAAGCACCGCCTGCTCGACGCTGGCGAGCCGCGCACGCTGGGCGGCGATGTTGTGGTTGGCCCGGCGCAACTGGTGCCGGTTGCGACCGCCCCGGTAGATATTCTGGGTCACGTTCAGCGACACACCGCCGGGAACGCGGCTCGTGCTCTGGAATCCTCCCGGCCGAAATAGGGCTTCGGGAGACTTGCTCCGGCTCGCCGTCAATCCGGCATCGGCAGAGAAGGTGACGCCGGGGCGCCAGTTGGCGAAGGCCAGCGCCGCCTGCTCATCGACCGCGCGTAGGGCGGCGCGCGCCGCGAGCAGTTGCGGATTGTGCCGGTAGGCGCGCGCCATGGCCTCGGCCAGGCTCTCGGCCCGGACATCGCCTGCGGCGGCGACGAGGGTCAGTCCCGCCGCAACGGCAATCGCCATGCCCGCGCACCGCGAAACGGGAGCGCGCGCGACGCCATGGGACGACCGCAGGACCCCAGGCATTCCGGGCTGCATGGTATGCTGCGCAATCATCGCTCCACCTATTCCCGTTCGTGCCGCTGCCGCCGCAGCGCCGAACGCCCGCCTAAAAACTGAATACGCTGGCCGCGGCAAATTCCGGCAGCACCGGCACTCCGGCATCGAACACCGGACGCTTCGAGACGATCCCGCCGAACTTCGTCCCGACGGTGGCCCGGCCCATGCCGGCGCCGAAACCGCCGGTCAGCACGCCGACCATTCGCCCGCCTTCGGCACATTGGGCCGCCACGGACTCCGGAAAATCCGGCACCGCGCCGTCGAACAGTATCACATCGTAAGGCGCCTGTTTCGGATATCCGGCGCTGGCCGGGCCGTCGACGATCAGTGCGTTGTCGATGCCGAGATCGGTCAGCGTCGCGGCGGCGCGCCCGGCCAGCGCCCGGTCCGATTCGACGCCGACTACCGTTTCGCACAGGCGGGACAGGACAGCGGCGGCATAACCGGCACCGCACCCGACGACGAGGCCCATCCCGCCGGCTTCCGGCGCTGCCGTCTGGATCAGCCGCGCCAGGACCATCGGCTCCATCAGGTAACGGCCGCCGCCGAGTGGCAGATCTTCGTCGACATAGGCCAGCGGCCGCCGTTCGGCCGGAACGAACTGCTCGCGCGGCAACGTCGCCAACGCACGGATCAGCGCCGGGTCGGTCACCTTGTTGGGTCGAATCTGGCTTTCCACCATATTCGCCCGGGCAGCAGCGAAGTCTGTCATGTCGCTCCGGGTACACCGAACGCAGGGTTTCCGCGATATTGCCGGTCTATCGCAGCCGAAGCGGACTTATAGGTTGCACGCTGCCGGGTGACAACGGATTCATCGCCGGCACGGTTACGCAGCGGTCGCATTCTTGACCGGCCATTGCCCGCCCCCTATATGTCGCCGCCCATCAGGCATGGCGCCGGGGATGAAGGTCGGCAGGCGCCCGTTCGCCGCCCCGCAGGGTGCGCAATCGGGGCCCGGTGGCAGAGTGGTGATGCAGAGGACTGCAAATCCTTTCACGTCGGTTCGATTCCGGCCCGGGCCTCCACAACGCGCTTTTTCCGCCGCTGTCGTGCTTGACGAATGGCGTTCTTGCCCTAGAAATTCGGGAATGGAAAAACCGGTTTGCCCCGCCGGCGCCGCAGGCGATGCAAACGACCGATCCGGAGTAGCTCAGCGGTAGAGCAGGTGGCTGTTAACCACCCTGTCGGGGGTTCGAATCCCTCCTCCGGAGCCAACAGGCAGAAGCCGGTCTCTTCTGAGGCCGGCTTCTTTTCGTTCGGCACCGGCGGTCAGCCGTTATCGGCCCGCTCCGGATACAGCCCTTCGAGGCCGTCCCGGCTCGCCCGGCAGACGCCGCGTTCGGTGACCAGGGCGGTCACCAGCCGCCGCGGCGTCACGTCGAAGGCGTGGTTGGCTGCGCCGCTGCCGTCCGGAACGATACGGAAGTCGCCCACGCTGCCGTCCTCGGCGACGCCGCGCAGGGTCGTCACCTCCTCGGCAGCGCGCTCCTCGATCGGGATGTCGCGGCCATCGTCCAGCGACCAGTCGATGGTCGGGCCGGGTAACGCGACATAGAAAGGCACGCCGTTGTCGTGCGCCGCCAGGGCCTTGAGATAGGTGCCGATCTTGTTGCACACATCGCCGCCCGCCGTCGTCCGGTCGGTGCCGACGATGCACAGGTCGACCTCGCCGCGCTGCATCAGGTGGCCGCCGGCATTGTCGACGATCACGGTGTGCGGCACGCCGTGGCTGCGCAGCTCCCAGGCGGTGAGCGCGGCGCCCTGGTTGCGCGGCCTGGTCTCGTCGACCCAGACATGGACCGGCATGCCGGCGTCGCTGGCCTGGAAAACCGGGGAGAGCGCGGTGCCCCAGTCGACCGTCGCCAGCCAGCCGGCGTTGCAATGGGTCAGCACGTTGAGCCTCCCTTTCCCGCCCTTCTCCTTCCAGTGCCTCTCGAACAGGCCCAATGCGTGCGCGCCGATCGCCCGGTTCATGGCAACGTCTTCGTCGCAGAGTGCGGCGGCGCGGGCATAGGCCGCCTGCACCCGTTCGTCCGGCGGGCGGGTGCACACCTGGCGGCGCATGTCGTCCAGCGCCCAGCGCAGGTTGACCGCGGTCGGCCGGGTTGCCAGCAGCCGTTCGCAGGCCGCGTCGAGCGCGTCGTCGGACGGATCGGCGCGCAGGGCGAGGCACAGGCCATAGGCTGCCGCTGCGCCGATCAGAGGCGCGCCGCGCACCCGCATGACGGCAATGGCCTCGACGGCGTCCTCCAGGGTATGCAGCGGCCGGGTCGCGAATTCGAACGGCAGCAGGGTCTGGTCGACGATCGCGACGGTGCCGCCGGCGTCGAGCCAGATCGAGCGGTAGGGCGTGCCGTCAACGCGCATGGCGGGGCCTTCCAGGCATGAGCGGTATCTCCCGAACCTCGCCCGTCATTCCGACCGGAGCGGACCGCAGGGCCGCGGAGCGGAGGACTCTCGCCGCCGGACTCCGGGCTTGTTCCCTGGATCGAGCTGAGGTCCCTCCGCTCGCTTGGCTCGGTCGGGATGACGGGTGGGGAACGTCCGGTCGGGATGACGGATAGAACATGGATTGCCGGAGAGTATGTTGCGGATTTCAGGCCATGTCATGGTCCGTCGTCGCAAGGCCGGCCGGTACCGCCGTATCGTCCTTGACCGCGGGCGGCCGGTCGGGCTGTGTAGGCCCGGCCGCATCCTGTTCCGTCCACAGCCGGCAACGGAGAAACCTTCGTGCAACAGCTTCGTTTCGGCGACGTTACGGTCGACCGCATCGTCGAGGCCGAGGGACTCGGCTTTCCGGCGGAATTCCTGCTGCCGGGGAGCGACAGCGCCGCCATCCGGGAATATCGCGACTGGCTGGAGCCGCATTTCTTCGATCCGGAAAGCGGCCGATTCATCCAGAGCGTCCATTGCTACGTCGTGCGCTCTCCGCGCCATACGGTGCTGATCGACACCTGCGTCGGCAACGACAAGGACCGGCCCTCGACCCGGGCGTGGAACCGGCTCGACACCGATTTCCTCATCCGGCTGCGCGATATCGGCGTGACGCCGGCGGACGTCGACTATGTGCTGTGCACCCATCTCCATGTCGACCATGTCGGCTGGAACACCCGGCTGCTGGACGGCCGATGGGTGCCGACCTTCGCGAACGCCCGCTATCTGTTCCATCGCACGGAGTTCGATCATTGGAAGAAGAACGGCGATTATGTCGTTGACGGACCTGGCGCAAGCGACGGCTTCTATGAAGACAGCGTGCTGCCCGT
Source organism: Rhodospirillaceae bacterium Spongia-Bin9 (assembly GCA_900197615.1). GTDB lineage: Bacteria > Pseudomonadota > Alphaproteobacteria > Bin65 > Bin65 > Bin65. The sequence continues at coordinate 1,317 of FZLR01000086.1, read as the reverse complement.
GGTCGAGGCGAAACAGGCCGACTTCGTTGCGGACGGCCACACGATCGACGACTGGCTGACGGTCGAATCCTGGCCGGGTCACTCGCCGGGCCATGTCTGCCTCCGGCTCAAGGCCGGCGGGCGGGAGGCGGTGTTCGCCGGCGACCTGCTGCACCATCCGGTGCAGTGCCGGCACCCGGAATGGAACAGCCGCTTCTGCTGGGACCCGGCGCTCTCAGCAGCCAACCGGCAGCGCTTCGTCGAGCGCCATGCGGAGACGCCGGCGGTCGTCCTGGCCGCCCATTTCGCTGCCCCGGTCGCCGGCCGGATCGCCGCGCTGGGCGGCCTGGCGCAATTTGCGCTGCTGTAGGCCGGCCCCTTGACGTGCGCTGCCTGTGCGCGCATTTCCAGCCGGACAGGCGGCACGGCCCCGTAGCTCAGCTGGATAGAGCACCGGCCTTCTAAGCCGACGGTCGCAGGTTCGAGTCCTGCCGGGGTCGCCATATTTTCTTATAACCGCTTGATTTCAAATTATTATTTCCGAATTCCCGGAGCCGATCGAAGGTGCAAAGTTTGCACCGGGATTTTGTAACTTGGAATGCGAGGCAGGTTTGCAACAAAAAACGCTTGCTGTCGCGCTGACGGTGCTCTGCTTGGCGTTTGCAGCCCCTGTCCGGGCCGATACGCCGGTCGGAACGGCCAAGCCCGACCTGGTCGTCGACGGCGTTCCGCTGCCCGGCGATATCGCCCCGCTGGAGAGGGTGCCGGCCGGAGCCCCGGTCGATCCGAGCTTTGCCGGAACCTGGGTCGGGGCGTGGGGCGGCGGCCTGAAGACCATCATGGCCATCGAATCCATCGAAGCCGATGGCACGGTCACCTTAGTCTATGCCGTCGGCGATCACGCCATTTGGCGGATCGAGCGCGGCTGGTGGCGGTTCGGCGGCCGGATCGAGGGCAAGAAGCTGAGGATCGAGGGCCGGATCACCGAAATCACCTTTGAACTGGCGCCGTCGGGCCGGCTTCTGGCCACCTACGCCCGCAGGAACCAGCGCAGCCGGGCTGTCCTGACCCGGCAGAACCTCGCCGTTTTGCGCCAGCCCGGCGCTACGGTGCCGTGGATCGGCGGCGAACGGACCTTCCTGAAAACGGGCCTGACCGAGGACGGCAAGCCCATCCGGTTGGAAGCGATCATTTTCCGGCCACCCGGCAAGGGCCCCTTCCCGCTCGCCGTCGTCAACCACGGTTCGACCGGCCGAGGCGCCGAGCCGCGGCTGTTCCGGCAGACCTTTATCGCGCCGATACTGGCGGAATTCCTGACCCGGCGCGGCTGGCTGGCAG
>FZLR01000088.1 GCA_900197615.1 Rhodospirillaceae bacterium Spongia-Bin9 | reverse complement strand
CGACCCCGACCGGCCTGGTCGAGGTGCGTCTCGGCGGCATCCTGGGCGGACTCCTGCTCGCCAACCGCCGGCTCGGACGGGCCGAGGGTCCGCTGCTGTTCTGTCCGCCTGCCGACGTCCCGGAGGGCGGCATGGCAAGCGCCGGGTTGCGCAAACTTGTCGATGCGGAACTGAAATCCCCGTCGCGGCCGGGCGGCGAGCCCTGGCCGCCGGACACGGATATCGCCGCGGTCGTCCTGCACATCCTGCAACGGGACTGGCGTTGCCCCGCCGCCCGCGCTGTCCTGCGTTAGCGGCGTGAGCGGCCCGGTCCGGATTTTCGACCGCCGCGCCGTCCGCCTGCATCGCGACCGGGCGGCCCGCCGCTATGCCGCGCTGGCGGGCGCGCGAAATCCGGAATTCCTGCACGAAGAGGTCACGGACCGACTGCTCGAACGACTGGGCGAAGTGCGCGACCCCTTCGCAGACTGCCTCTATCTGGGGTGCCGGCGCGCCGCCGCGACCCGGCGGCTGGCGGCCCGGGCCGGGATGCAGGGGGTCGTCCAGGCCGACCTGAGCCCGGCGATGGCCGCCGCCGCCCGCGCCGAAAACCGGTTCTTTCCCGCCCTTGGCCTGGACGAAGAGACGCTACCCTTCGCCGAGAACAGCTTCGACCTCGTCTTTGCGCCGCTGTCGTTGCACTGGGTCAACGATCTGCCGGGCGCGCTGATCCAGCTCAACCGTGTGCTGCGGCCGAACGGCCTGCTGCTGGCGGCCCTGATAGGCGGCGGGGCGCTCGCCGAACTGCGCGAGGCGCTGGGCGAGGCCGAACTGGCCTGCGAGGGCGGGGTCTCGCCGCGGGTCTCGCCCTTCGCCGACGTGCGCGACGGCGGCGACCTGTTGCAACGGGCGGGATTTGCGCTGCCCGTGGTCGACCGGGAGCGGATCGGCGCAACCTACGAGCACGCCTTCAGCCTGATGATCGACCTGCGCAACATGGGCGAGACCAACGCGATGGTGGAGCGCCGGCGCAGCTTCACCCGGCGGCGCACCCTGGTCGCAGCGGCGGAGGCCTATCTGCGCCGTTTCGCCGACAACGGCGGCCGGCTCCACGCCACCTTCGACATTGTCTACCTGACCGGCTGGGCGCCGGCCGAAGGCCAGCCCCGCCCGCTGCGCCCCGGCAGCGCAAAAGCGCGCCTGGCCGATGCGCTGGGCGGAAGGGAAGTGGATCCGGAGAAAGGTTAGTTCGGATTTTTTGCCGCCTGCGTGAACGGAAGGCACAAATTACCGGCTCGATTCCTCCCCCGTCTACAGAGGGGAAAGTGGCGGAAGGAGCCGAGTCCTTGAGAATATCCGGGCTACCCCCGCAATTCGCCGCCGGTGTGTTTCTGTACGGCGCCGACGATCTTCTCCGCCACGGCGTCGATCTCTGCATCGGTCAGCGTCTTTTCCGTCGGCTGCAGGGTGACGGAAATGGCGACGGATTTCCGGTCGCCGCCGATCCCCGCGCCTTCGTAGACATCGAAGACCGACACGTCGGCAACCAGCGCCTTCTCGGCGTTCTTCGCCGCGCGAACGACTTTTTCGGCCGGCGTTGCGCGGTCCAGCACGAAAGCGAAGTCGCGCTCCACCGGATGGAAGGGCGAGGGTTCGAGCAGGGCGCGCGCCCTGGTGCCCTTGTCCTTGCGCGGCGGCAGCGCGTCGAAGAAGACCTCGAAGCCGACCATCGGCCCCTTGGCGTCGAGCGCGCGCAGGACCCGCGGATGGATCTCGCCGAACGCCGCCAGCACCCGGTTGCCCAGCTTGAGAACGCCGGACCGGCCGGGATGGTACCATCCGGGCGCCTCGGCGGCGACCTGGAGGCCGCCGACCGGGGCGCCGGCCGCCTCCAGCGCCGCCAGGGCATCGGCCTTGGCGTCGAACGCATCGGCCGCGCGCGGCGCTTCGAACCAGGGGCGGCCGTTGCGATTGCCGCTGCGCAGGCCGGCGGCGACGGTCGCCTGGTCCTCCGGCTCGTTGCCGGCGAACTGCGGGCCGATCTCGAACAGCGCGACATCGGGCGAGCTGCGGTCGGCGTTCCAGCGCGCCGCCTGGATCAGGTTCGGCAGGATCGACGGCCGCATGACGTCCAGATCGGTCGTGATCGGGTTTTCCAGCGCGGTCTGCGGCGTCGCGCCGCCGAACAGTCCGGCATGGCCGGCGTCCATAAACGACCAGGTGACGGCCTCCAGCATGCCTCTTGCCGCCAGCGCCCGCCTTGCCATGCCCAGGCGGCGCTGGGCCGGCGTCACCGTGCGGGCGGTAACGCCTTCGGGCACGACCGAGACGGCCGGAATGCGGTCGTAGCCGTAGACGCGCAGCACATCTTCCACGATGTCCGCCTCGCCGTCGGCGTCGATATCGAAGATGCGCCAGGAGGGGATGGCGACGGTCCATTTCTCTTCGCCGTTCGCCGAGGCTTTCTCCCGGATCGCGTAGCCCTGCGCTTCGAGGATGCGTTCGATCTCGGCGTCGGGCACGGCAAGGCCGCCCAGGCTTTCCAGCCGCGCCGGCCGGAAAGTCACGTCGCGCGGCCAGTCGGGTACGGCGCCGGCGCTGAAAACATGGCTCGCCTCGCCGCCGCAGAATTCCAGGATCAGGCGCGCCGCGACCTCCGCGCCCCACAGCGCCGATTCCGGATCGACCCCGCGCTCGAAACGGTAGCGGGCGTCCGAGCTCAGGCCCAGCTTCCGGCCGGTCGCGGCGGTGCGCAGCGTGTCGAACAGGGCGACTTCGAGAAAGACATCGGTCGTCTCCGGCTGGCAGCCGGTCTCCTCGCCGCCCATCAAGCCGCCGATGGCGTGGACCGCCCGATCGTCGGCAATCGCTGTCATCTCGGAGGTCAGCGTGTATTCGTTGCCGTCGAGCGCCTGGATCGTCTCGCCGTCGCGCGCCATGCGCATGGTGAGATCGCCGGCCAGCTTGTCGGCGTCGAAGACATGGAGCGGACGGCCCAGATCGTGGGTCACCAGGTTGGTGATATCGACCAGGGCCGAGATCGGCCTCAGCCCGATGGCGCGCAGACGCCGCTGCACCCAGTCCGGGCTCGGCCCGTTCGTAACGCCGCGGAAGAAGCGGCCGACCACATAGGGGCAGGCCCCTTCCAGACCGGCCGGCAGGTCGCGCCGCCAGACCAACGGGCTGTCGAACGTGCCCGGCACCGGCGTCGCATCGAACGGCTTGAGCCGGCCGATGCCCGCGGCGGCAAGATCGCGCGCGATGCCGTGGACGCCGAGCGCATCCTGCCGGTTCGGCGTGATGGCGATCTCGATCGCCGGGTCGTTGAAGCCGAGCCAGTCGGCAAAGGGCTCACCGACCGGGGCATCGTCCGGCAGGTCGATGATGCCCTCATGCTCGTCGGACAGGCCCATCTCCCGCTCCGAACAAAGCATGCCGTTGGAGTCCTGACCGCGGATCACGCCTTTCTTCAGGTCCTGCCCGGTGCCCGGAATATGCGTGCCGGCCGGGGCGAACACGCCCTTCATGCCGGTGCGCGCGTTGGGCGCGCCGCACACCACCTGGACCTGCGCCTCGCCGGTATCGACGATGCACACGCTCAGCCGGTCGGCGTCCGGATGCTGCTTCGCCTCGACGACCCGGGCGATCCGGAACGGCGCGAGCGCGGCCGCCTTGTCCTCGATGCCTTCGACCTCCAGGCCGATGGCGGTCAACCTGGTGGCGATCTCGTCCAGCGACGCATCCGTCTCCAGATGCTCCTTGAGCCAGGACAGGGTGAATTTCATGATCGGCGTTCCGTGGCGGTGGGGCCGGGATTATCTGGCGATCCTGCGCAGCCCTGCAACCGGCGGCAGGGCCGCACCGGTCAATCAGGAAGCCGGGGCGAAACCGTCGAGACGCAAGGCGGATTTGTCGAATGTCAGGGTCGTGTCTGCCCCGAGGTTGCGGTTGTGTCCTGCGATGATGGCATCGGCGAAGTCGCCGCCCTGCCGGAGCCACTGCGTCGCGCGAGCGACAACGGCCGGTTCCTGGAAGATCAGGGCGGGGCTGTTCGCAAGCATCTCGATACAGTCCGCAATTTCGGCCCTCGGGTAACCGTACGACCGGCGCAGCACCCAGGCGAACTCGCACAGCACCATGAGATTGACCAACAGGGGCGTTCCGGCGTCCGCCGCGTCGCGGACGACTTTCTCCGCGGCGCGCGCCTGCTCAGATTCGTCGGCAATGACAAGACGGAGCAGGACATTTGTATCCAGCGCCTTAGTCATCGCCCGCCACGCCGCGGCGCGGCAACGGCCTCAACGCCCTCTCAGCCCTCTCCACCGCGGCTTCTGCAATGGCGTCGTTCATCTCCTCAACGCTGATGGCCGGTCCGTCGTAATAGGGCTTCAGCATCCCGACGATGTCGTCGATCGACCGGTTCATCGCCTTCATCCGTGCGCCGCCATCGTTGTCGACCTCGAACCGGACCTTGTCGCCGGGCTTGAGATTGAGCGAGTCGCGCACATGTTTGGGGATGGTGATCTGGCCCTTGGCAGTGACCTTGGCAGTCGATAACCGTTCCATAGTCCTTACTTTCTTAGCAATTCCTTACTTAAATAAAATTCCTTACGTTTCGAAAAAGTAAGGAATTGCAGCGACAGTTCAAGCACATTGGAGAATTATTCGATCGCTACCTGCGGTCGACCGGGAGAGACCGACGGAATTCCGTGCTTCTTCGGCGTCGACCAAATTCAAGATTGATTCTAAACTACGCGATACCATATAATAGGCGTTATGAAAGACCGTCCTTTCACCCCGATGCTGGAGCGCCTGCGCGATGCCGGGCTGCGACCGACGCGGCAGCGGCTGGCCCTGGCGCGCCTGCTGTTCGAGGGCGGCAACCGCCATGTCACGGCCGAACAGCTCCATGCCGAGGCGCGGCGAGAGGAGATCGCGGTCTCGCTGGCGACAATTTACAATACGCTCAACCAGTACCGCAAAGCCGGCCTGCTGCGCGAAGTCGTGGTCGATTCCGGCCGGTCCTGGTTCGATACCAACCTGGAAGAGCATCACCACTTTTTCCATGAGGCGACCGGCGCGCTGACCGATTTCGAGGCCGAGGGCCTGGCCGTGGAAGGCGTTCCCAAGGCGCCGGCCGGCACCGAGATCGACCGGGTCGAGGTGATCGTCCGCCTGCGCGATCCGCAATAGGCGCCGCCGCACCGGCGCTGCGAACCTGCGACGAATTAGATTAGAACAACTCTAAAGAATTGACACGCGCCGCGCCCTTGGCCTAGATAGGCGCCAGCGCCGTCCAAAGCGTTATTACCGACAATCCGCGACCGCCGGAAATCGTTTCCCCGGCGACGCACCGGCCCATGAGAGGAAAGCCATCCATGTCCCTGAAAGACAGCAAGACCGAACAGAATCTCAAGGACGCGTTCGCCGGCGAGAGCCAGGCCAACCGCCGTTATCTCTATTTCGCCCAGAAGGCCGATGTCGAGGGCTATAACGACGTCGCCGCCGTGTTCCGCTCGACCGCCGAAGGCGAAACCGGCCACGCCCACGGCCATCTGGCCTTTCTCGAAGAGACCGGCGACCCGGCGACCGGCGAGCCGATCGGCGACACCGAGAGCAACCTGAAAGCCGCCATCGCCGGCGAAACCCACGAATATACCGACATGTATCCGGGCATGGCCCGCACCGCCCGCGACGAGGGTTTCGACGAGATCGCCGACTGGTTCGAGACCTTGGCGAAAGCCGAAAAGAGCCACGCCGGCCGCTTCCAGAAGGCGCTGGACGAGGTCGCCTGACGTTTCTTCCGGGCCGGGGGCCGACCGGCCCCGGCCTGCTGGGAACGGGTCGCCGGGAACGGGTCGCCGGGAACGAGCTTTGCCGGCCCGGTCCCGCACCCGGCCCGTACCTTGCTATCCCCGCGTCCAATCCCGATATCCGAACGGAAGCCATGTCGGAAGGCAGCCTGCAAGCGCCGGTCCGTCACGCCATCCCGTGGCAGGACGAGGCCTGGTACAACGAAGCCGCGCTCGACGCCGAATTGCGCCGGGTGTTCGACGTCTGTCACGGCTGCCGGCTGTGCTTCAACCTGTGCGATTCCTTTCCGACCCTGTTCGACCTGATCGACGAAGCCGGCGATGCGGAGCTCGAAGGCGTCGACAGCGCGGATTTCAGGAAAGTCGCCGACGGCTGCACGCTGTGCGACATGTGCTTCATGACGAAGTGCCCCTATGTGCCGCCGCACGAGTTCGATCTCGATTTTCCCCATCTCATGCTGCGCTACCGGGCGGTCGAGAATCGCGGCGGCAAGCGCGGATTCTGGGAAAAGCAACTCACCAGGACCGATCGCAACAACAGGCTGGGCCGTTCGGTCTCCGGCCTCGCCAACTGGGCGACGCAGTGCAGCAACCGCCTGACCCGGCCGGCTCTCGAGGTGGTCGCGGGCGTCCACCGGGACGCGGCCCTGCCCACATTCGCTGGCCGGACGCTGGAGAAACGCGCGCGCGCCGAAACGCCGGCGACCGACCCAGAGGCGCCCGCCCACGGCCGACAGGCGGCGATCTTTGCAACCTGCTACGGCAACGGCAACAACCCTGAGATCGGCGTCGCGCTGCTCAAGGTGCTGGCGCGCAACGGCGTCGAGACGGAAATCGTCTATCCGGGCTGCTGCGGCATGCCCCAGATGGAGCAGGGCGACCTTGAGGCCGTCGCTGCCGGGGCGGCGCGGACGGCCGCGGCGCTGCGGCCGTGGATCGACCGGGGCTACAGCATCGTCACGACGGTATCCTCCTGCGCCCTGATGCTGAAATTCGAATGGCCGCTGCTGCTGCCGGACAACGAGGACATCCGTCTGCTGTCGGAACACTGCTTCGACGCGGCGCAGTATGTCGTCGACATCGCGAAGACGGAGGGGCTGGCCGACGGACTGCAACCGCTCGACGGCGGCGTCACCCTGCATGTCGCCTGCCACGCCCGAGCCCAGAATATGGGCGTGAAAGCCGCCGAACTGCTGCGCCTGATCCCGGGGACCAAGCCGAAAATCCTGTCGCGCTGTTCCGGCCATGGCGGCTCGTGGGGCGTGATGAAGGACAATTTCGAAACCGGCATGAAGGTCGGCAAGCCGGTCATGCGCGATGCGGCCAAGGCGGCCAACCGCTACATCGTCTCGGAATGCCCGCTCGCCGGCCTGCACATCCTGCAGGGCATGGAGCGGATCGAGGGCGCCGAAATCCCCGACCGGGCGCCCCACCCGATCGAACTGTTCGCGAAGGCCTACGGGTACTAGCCTGCGGCGTGTCGGCAGGCGCCGGCAGCGCGGGGATCGCTCACTCGCCGGCGGCGGCGGCCAGCAGATGGCCGTGGCGGGTCAGGAAATCGTCGACCGCCTCGACCAGGCCGGCGCGATCGGGCTCGGCAATGGCGAGCGATAGCGTGATGTAGCCGCGCCGGGTCGTGAAGAAGCCCTTGTCGATCAGGTCCAGATGCAGGAGCTGGCGCAGGTGCGGATCCCTGGGCGCGATATCGCGGATGGAGCGGATCGGCTCGCGCTGCAGGTGAAGGTTCATTAGCGAGCCCAGCCCGGTGGCCTGGAACGGCGCGCCGTGCCGGGCGGCGAGCCCGTTGAGGGCGTCGCGCAGCGCATCGCCGGCCGCGTTGAGCGCGGCCTGCACCCGCGGCGTAAAGACTTTCTCCAGGCCTGCGGCGCCGGCGTTCAGCATGAACACGTTGTTGTTGAAGGTGCCGTGGTGGACGAAGGCGTCGGGCCGCGCGGGGTCGTAGACCTTCATGATCTCCGCAGGGCCGCCGAAGGCGCCGCAGGAAAAGCCGCCGCCGATATACTTCCCGAGCGTGGTCATGTCCGGGACGATGCCGAGCTGCCCCTGGCGCCCGTCCCGCGCGAGCCGCGACGTCATCACCTCGTCGAAGATCAGCAACACATCGTGGGCGCTGCACGCCTCTCGCAAGGCCTCAAGAAAACCCGCCGAAGCCGGAATTCCGCCGGACGCGCCCTGAAGCGGCTCGACCAGGACCGCGGCGAGGCAATGCGCATTCTCCCGAATCAGGCGCTGCGCCTCGTCCGGATCGTTGTAGGGCGCAATCAGGAAGGGGAAGGGCACGTTGATCGGCGCGCTCCCGCGGCCGAAATAGATTGTGCCGCCGTGATAACCGCCCTCGAACACCATGATCGCGTCCTTGCCGGTCGCCGCGCGGGCGGTCGACAGCGCCAGCAGATTCGCTTCGGTGCCGGAGGTGGTGAAGCGCACCCGCTCGATGGAAGGGAAGCGCGCGCAGACGAGTGCTGCAAGCCGCGCCTCGTAGGGGCTCGTCGAGCCGAAGGCCATACCGCCGTCCAGCGTCGCCAGCACCGCCTCGCGGATCGCCGGATGCGAATGTCCGTAGAGGCCGGCGGAAAAATCGCCGGCGAAATCGGTGTAGGTATGGCCGTCGACGTCGGTCACCGTCGCGCCGGCTGCTGTCACGATCGCAAGGGGGAAGGGCGTGTAGAACATGCCGGTGCGCGTGTTGCCGCCGGGCAGACTTTCCTGTGCGCGTTCGTAGTGCGCCCGGCTGGCGGGATTGGCGGCCTCGTAGCGCGCCGTCACCGCGCCGGCCGCGCGCTCCAGATCGAGATTCCGGCTGTCTGCCTCAGGAATTGTCGCCACGCCGCGCCCCGTCATCGGTTGAGCGGCGGACGATAGCCGCCCGGCGGGCAACGCGGCAAGGCAGGCGAAGACGATTCGATCCCGAACTTTTCGGCGCTGGGGGCTTGGCAGCAGCGGATCGCATGTTAAATACATTAACATGCCCCGAAACGCAGAGAAATCCCCGGCTCGCGCGAACGGCCTGCGCAAGAGCGGCTATCATCACGGCAACCTGAAGGAAGCGCTGGTCTCGGCCGCGCGCGTCCTGATCCTGGAGAAGGGCCCGCACGGTTTTTCGCTGATCGAGGCGGCGCGGCTGGCCGGAGTCAGCCCGGCCGCGCCCTACCGGCATTTCAAGGACCGGGAGGCGCTGCTGGCGGAGGTCGCGCGGCGCGGCTATGCCGATTTCTCCGACAGCCTGGAAAGAGCCTGGGCCGGCGGCGAACCGGACCAGCTGACCGCCTTCCGGCGCCTCGGCCATGCCTATCTCGAATTCGCCCTGACCGAGCGCGCGTACTACGCCGCTATGTTCGAAGCCGAGCTGCCGGCCGACGGCGATCCGGCCTTTCACGATGCGGCCGACCGGGCCTACCGCACGCTTTCGGCGGTGACGGACAGGCTGAAGGGCGACGATCCGGCCGGCCAGCCCGTGCCGCCGGAAGCGGTGTTCTTCCATATCTGGTCGCTCGCCCACGGCGCGGCGACCCTGGGCCGGAGCGGCGGTGCGCCGGCCCTGTCGCGCCATCGGATGCTCGATCTGGGCGTGGAGCTGTACCTCAAGGGGCTGGGCGTCACGGCGTGAGCCGCCGGCGCGAACCGGCGCCATAACTTTTTTTCGACGGACCTCTTGCGCCGGTGCGTACCATTCCCATCTATGTGAAACTGTTTTACATAGACAGTGGCACCAACCGAGGAGGACTTCAATGACCGCAGCATCGATGGCCCGGGAAAACCCCGCCCGCCGCGGCCGCGAGTGGACCGGACCCAACCTGCCGAAGCCGGCATGGATTGCGATCATGGTCCTGGGATTCATCGTGTTCTGGCCGATCGGCCTCGCGATTCTGGGTTTCCTGCTGTTCACCGGCCGGCTCGGCAGCTGTGCCGATTCCTGCGACTGGATCAGCGTCAAGAGCAAGATGCGCCGTGGCGCATCCACCGGCAACGCCGCCTTCGACGAGTATCGCGAGGAAACCCTGCGCCGGCTGGACGAGGAGCGCCGCGAGTTCGCCATGTTCATGGAACGCCTGCGCCGCGCCAAGGACCAGGCCGAGTTCGACCAGTTCATGGCCGAACGCAACGGCGGCTTCAACGGCGGCCCCCATCGCGGCGACGCCCCGAACCATGGCTCGAACGACGGGCCGAACGGCAAGCCTTCCGCCTGACGCCGCAATCGGCTCCCGCGCGCCTCTCTCCCGCGCTTTCCCTCCGCCTCGCAGGCCCGGTTCCCGATGGACCGGGCCTTTTTCTTCGGCCGGACCCCGCGCCGGCCGGGGCCGCGCCGGTTGAGGCTGCCGGGCGGCCAACCTATGTTCGGCGCGACATGACCGAGCCCGCCGCCCGCGCTGCGCCCCTTGCCGATGCCGCCGCCCAGACCCGCCTGAAGAAGCAGGCGACGATCGCATCCGTCGTCGTCGCGATGCTGCTGATCGCCGCCAAGCTCGTCGCATGGCTGATGACGGATTCCGTAGCCGTCCTCTCCTCCCTGGTCGATTCCCTGCTCGACGCCGCGGCCTCGGTCGTGACCCTGATCGCGGTGCGTTATGCGGTCGAGCCGGCGGACCGGGAGCACCGCTTCGGCCACGGCAAGGCGGAGGCGCTGGCCGGCCTGGGCCAGGCCGCCTTTATCTGCGGCTCGGGGGCGCTGCTGCTGATCGAGGCGATCCGGCGCCTGTTCGACCCCCGCGCGGTGCGCGACGAAGCGATCGGCATCGGCGTCATGGTCTTTTCGATCGTGCTGACCCTGGTGCTGGTCGCCTTTCAGCGCCATGTCGTCCGGCGGACCCGGTCGGTCGCGATCGAGGGCGATTCGCTGCACTACGCCGGCGACCTGGCGCTCAACGGCAGCGTTATCGTCGCCCTGGCCGCCCACGCGATGTGGGGCTGGACCTGGCTCGATCCGCTGTTCGCCGTCGGCATCGTGCTGTGGCTGCTGTGGAACGCGCGCAAGGTCGGCGCCGCGTCGCTCGACATGCTGCTCGACCGCGAACTGCCGGACGACGAGCGCGAGAACATCCGGCGCATCGCGCTCGGCCACCCGGAAGTCCGGTCGTTGCACGACCTGCGCTCGCGCCGCTCCGGCGCCGCAACCTTCATCCAGTTTCATCTGGAAATGGACCCGGACATGACCCTGATGCGCGCCCACACCATAGCCGACGAGGTCGAGGACGCCATCATGGCGGCGTTCCCGAACGCCGAAGTCATCATCCACCAGGATCCCGAAGGCCTGGAGGAAGAGCATCCGGTGCTGGCGGACGGTTAGCGCGGATTCCTTGCAAAGGTTGCCTCTGCGCGGCGGCGGGCCGGCCGGACAGGAAAGGTCCCCGCGCGATGCGGGGATGCCCGGCGCGACGGATTGAGCCCGTTGGATTCGGCGTCAGCCCAACGGCAGGCGCATTGCTTCCGCCTGATATTTGACTAGATAGTTAGTCGTCTCCACCCTCCCCAAGGAACGAAGCGATGCCGGTTGTCAGCGTTCACCAGGCCAAGACCCACCTCTCGCGCCTGTTGGTGCAGGCCGAGGCGGGCGAGGAAATCGTGATCGCCCGCCGGGGCGAACCCGTCGCACGTCTTGTCGGCTGCAAACAGGCGGGCAGGCGGCAGCCCGATATCCTCAAGGGCAGGGTGACGATTCCCGACAGTTTCTTCGATCCGCTGCCGGAGGAAGAACTGGCGGCATGGGAAGGCCGGTAGCGGTGCGCGCGCTGCTGGACACGCACGCCTTCCTCTGGTGGCTTGCGGACAGCGAGCGCCTTTCGCAGCCGGCACGGCGCGCTATTGCGGACGACGCGAACGAAATCGCGGTCAGTGCGGCGTCGGCATGGGAAATCGCGACCAAATTCCGGATCGGCAAACTCCCGGGCGCAGATAGTCTGGCGCGCGATATCGCCGGCCACATCGCCCGCCAGGGATTCGAAGAACTGCCGGTGCGCGTTGCCGATGCCGAACGCGCCGGACACTTGCCGGGCCCGCACCGCGATCCGTTCGACCGGATGCTCATTGCCCAGGCGTTGACCTACGATCTGCCGGTGGTGTCGGTCGATACGATGTTCGACCGGTACGGTGTTGCACGCCTTTGGTAGCCCGATCCATATCGCCGGCTGGAACATCGGCTGAAGTGCAAAAGCCCGCTCGCGGGAACGCCCTTAGTCAACCCGCCCGCTCGAGCCGGCGCAGCAGCAGGGCGAAGACGATCGCCGCGGCCGACAGTCCCACCGTCAGCCACGGCCCGTGCGGCCAGCCGCCGGCGGCGACCAGCATCGCGAACAATGGCGGCGTGGCGAGCTGCCCGACATTGGTGCTCTGCTGGATCAGCCCGTTGATGCCGGCGACCCGGTTCCTGTCCGGCGCGTGGCGCGTCACGCTGCCGAAGATCGACGACGGCAGCAGGCCGCCGACGCCGGAGAAGACGAAGGCGAAGACCAGGCGCGCCTCGCCGCTGAAGCCGGGCTGGTAGGTCAGCCAGCCGGCGACGCCCATGGTCGTCAGCGCCACGATCATCAACAGCCAGCGCGGCGCCCCGCGATGGCCGAGCCAGCCGCCGGTCAGGTTGCCGGCCGCGTTGGCCCAGATCGCCAGCGCCACCCAGGCCGCCGCCGCAGACTGCGAATAGCCGTGATGCTCGATGAGGTATTTGGGCAGGAAGCCGAGGATCGGCAGATAGGTCGCGGCGTAGAGGCCCATGACCAGGGTGAGCAGCCACGGCCCGGTGCGGCGCAATACGACGGCCAGTTCGCGCCACGGCCCCGGATTGGCAGACCCCGAACCGGCATCGCCCGGCCCGGCCGGATCCGGCGCGCGCCGGGTGGCGGCCCAGAACAGGCCGGCAAAGAGCCAGACCAGGCCGGCATTGACGATCCAGAGGCCGCGCCAGCCGGCGAGCGCGATCAGGAGCGGCGTCAGCAGGGTCATGACCGCCATGCCGGTCGGCATGAAGGAGCCCCACATGCCCATGGCGAGGCCCTGGTCGCCCGGCCGGCTCGCCCGCAGCATCAGCGCCGGCGCGGAGACCAGCACGGTGATCGACCCGACGCCCTCGACCATCCGCGAAAGCAACAGCAGGGTCAGACCGTCGGACAAACCGCCCGCCGCGGCGCCGAGGCCGGTCGCCAGAAGCCCCGCGAACGCGACCCGGCGGATGCCCCAGCGGTCGGCATAGACACCGGCGATCGCGCCGATGGCGGCGGCCAGGGCGTGGAATACGGCCAGCACCCAGCCGGCTTCGACCAGGTCGAGCGCGAGCTCCCGCTGCAGGGTCGGAATCGCCGCCGGCAGCTTGCCGATCTGGAACGCGACCACGATGCCGGCGAACATGCCCAGCAGGACGATCGTCCAGCGGGTCCGGGCTTCGGCAGGTTTCGGGGAAGGCGCCGCCATGAGGGCGCCCGCACGCAGTCGGCGGCCGGCGGCCTATTCGTCCCGGACCGGGTTCGAGAGCACGCCGATGCCGGAGATATCGACCTCGACCGTATCGCCATCCTTCATGAACAATGGCGGGTTACGCTTGAAACCGACGCCGCCCGGTGTGCCGGTGACGATGACGTCGCCCGGCATGAGTGTCGTGAAGCTGGAGATGTATTCGATCAGGACCGGCACCGTGAAGACCAGCAGGTCGGTCGTCGAATTCTGCACCTCCTGGCCGTTCAGCCGGGTCTTCAGATGCAGGGCGGACGGATCGGGGATCTCGTCCGTCGTCACCATCCAGGGTCCGAAACCGCCGGTGCCTTCGAAATTCTTGCCCGGCGTGAACTGGTGGGTGTGGCGCTGCCAGTCGCGGACCGAACCGTCGTTGTAGCAGCTGTAGCCGGCGACATGGCCGAGCGCATCGGCCTCGCTGACATGGCGCGCCGCGCTGCCGATAATGACCGCCAGTTCGCCCTCATAATCGTATTTGGTCGAATTGACCGGCCGGATCATCGGCGCGCCGTGGCCGACCTGGGTATTGGCCCAGCGGGTGAACAGCACGGGATAGTCGCTGTCGGAGCGGCCGGTTTCCTCGATATGGGATTTGTAGTTGAGGCCGACGCAGACGACCTTGTCCGGGTCGGGAACGACCGGCAGCAGGCTGACATCGGCGAGCGCCGCGGAAGGCCCCTGCCCGGCGGCCCGCTCCGCCGCCGCGCCGAGCAATCCACTAGCCAGCGCCGCTTTCAGCGTCGGGGCGAGGCCGCCCAGGTCGACTACCGAGTCGCCGTCCACGGCGCCCCAGGTCGGTGTGTCGTTCAGAATAAAGGAAGCGAGTTTCATGGCGGTTTCCTGTTGGGATTCTGTCGGGCGTTGACGGCGCACCGGCCGGGAAGCGGCGCGGCGCCGAGGAAAGGGAAGTCAGCCGGCCCGGTCGGCGCCGGGCGCCAGCACGAAGCGGCGGTCGCAATAAGGGCATTCGACGAAATCGGCGCCGCCCATGTTGAGATAGACTTTCGGATGGCCCAGCACGCCCCCGCCGCCGTCGCAAGACACGCTGCGTTCGCTCACCTCGACGGTTTCGGGGGCGTCGGTGTCTGCCATCGGGCGCGGACCTGTCGCGTTGCGGAAACGGGAGCGTGCAGCTGCCGGCTGCCGGCTATAAGGGATTCGGCGCCGGATATTACCGAACCCCCCGCGCCGCGCAACCGGACAGGTGTGACCGGAGGCGGCGGCCTCGCCCTATCGAATCGAAGTCCTGCACCCGGACGGGTTTCTGTCCGACCGCCTTGCCTCGATGCCCGGCCCTTCTGCGGCGCCGTCCGCAAAATACGGGCCCGGCCGGTCGCGCCGCCGGAACCGGGAAACGGGATAGCCGGCTTTCGTTATTGCGCAATCGTTCAATATTAGATTCGGGAAAATGGGCGAAAAAACAACAGGTTGACCCGTTCCCCTGATCTGGACAGACCGTTCCATATTTAGAAAAAAATTGCCGGGACGGCCGGCCGCGGCGCTGCGGCGCTTCGGGCAACGCCTTGCACTGGCTGGCTTTTCGGGACAGCGGCGGTCCGGAGCGCCTTACCGATTGTGACGCAAAATCCCGCATGAAAGGATAAAAATCCTTGTGCTATTGCTCGGCATTCCGCGACCCGTTTCCGGCGATTGGGCGGGAAAAACAGGGAGTTGGCAAGTTTTTACGATCCGGACGGCGCGCCCCCAATGTTTTGCAGAATGTTTCCCCGGAACGGCCTTTTCACCGCGATTCGGGGCGCATCCGAATTCCTCTGCAAAAGGCCGCGCGCGTCCGCCGCGCTATACCTCCCCTTCTTCAGAGGATTCCTCTGCGAAAGGCGCGCGCCGTGGGCACGCGGCCCCCTCCCCCCAACCC
>FZLR01000046.1 GCA_900197615.1 Rhodospirillaceae bacterium Spongia-Bin9 | reverse complement strand
CGAATTCCGGGCTTCGATGCGTCCCTCCTCCCCTTGCCCCTCCCCTTGGGGGAGGGGGATTTGAGCGGCGCCCTTGGGGGATGTGCGGCGGTGTCAGGAAGTGTCATGTTTTGTCATGCCGCCCGCCAGGCGCCCAGCCGGACCGGCCGGCCGTGCCCTGCGGCGTTATCGGATTTGTTCATATAATGTTCCGATTACCCGGAACAAGACCCTCGGCGTTTTTTTTCGCCTGCGCTGCCGGAAGGGCCTACTCCGCGGCCGTCTCGAACACGCCGGCGACAGGCTTCGCCGGGTTGGCATAGGGGCTGGCCGTCGTATCCTCGCGCTCTGCGCCGGCCGGCGGGCTGGCGGTGTAGTGGGCCGGGGCCGGTTCGCCGCGCTGCTTGCGCTCCCACGCCTCCGCCGGCGTTTCCAGCAGGGCCGCGGCTGCCAGCGCCGCCTTGCGGTCGACGGTATGGGGCGACCCGGCGGCGTCCGGCGCCGGCATAGCGTTGGCGTGATAGTAGGCGATGCGCTGCTTGGCCGGATCGACGACGCGGTCCGGGTCGATGTCGCGCCGGTTGGTGCCGACCCGCGGTTCAACGGCGATGTCGTCGATAATCTCGTGGTCGAACCACCATTTCTTGATTGGATTGCGCTTGCCGTTGCCCAGCCTGTCGTCGATCCAGGTGGCGATCGGCACCATGAGCGGCTTGAGGAACATGGCGTTGACGCCGAGCCAGCTCGCGACCCGGGTCAGGACCGGCCCGTCGATGTCGACCACCTTGTTGATCGGGCAGGTCTTCATGCAGCGCCCGCAGGCCGCGCCCTTCATGTTGGTGAGGCGATAGCGGGTGCAGCGCTCGGCGTCCGGCTTCCACATCTCGTAGCCGTTGAACATCACCTTGTCGCCGAAGGGGATGGCGTCGCAGGGGCATTCGCGGGCGCATTTCAGGCAGTTGTTGCAGAAATACTGGAGGCCGAAATCGATCGGCCTGTCTGGCTTGAGCGGCATGTCCGTGGTCAGGACGACCGATTTGAAACGCGGTCCGACGAACGGGTTAAGCACCAGTTCGCCGATCCGGCTGAGCTCGCCCAGGCCGGCCCACAGAATGACCGGAATTTGCAGCACATCGCTGTCGGCGTTGGTCTGGGAGCGCGCGGGAAAACCGCGGTCGCGCAGGAACTCGGCCATCACGCCGGCGATCTCGGCCCCGCGCAGATAGCCGCGCATGGATTGGGTGCCGGAAATCCAGTCGTCGCCGCTCGCGCCCTCCATGGTGTCGTAGCCCTGGTCGATCAGCATGACGACGGCGTATTTGTGGTAGGGCTCGATCGGCCGGCCGTCTTCCTTGTGGGAAAACCAGGCGTAGCGCGGAATTTCGCAAATCCCGGTGAGGTCCGAGCCGAGATGGTAGGACAGCGCCTTGATCGCCCGGGCGTTGGCTTCCGGGTCGTCCAGCGCTCCGGTATCCTCAGCCGCCGTCTCGCCGCCCTGGTGCGGCACCAGCGAGCGGATGACGCCCAGCAGGCCCTTCGACGTCGGATGCTTGAAGGAGAAGCGCGAGCGTTCCTTCTGGGATTTTGCGCCGAGATCGCCCTGCAGCGCCCGCTCGAAGAAGGCCGCGCGCTTGGGCACCTGGGGAACCTCGTCGTCGAGGATCAGCGTGGTCGGCCGGTCGACCTGCTTGACCTGCTCCATCGGATAGCGGCTGTAGTGGGACGGCCGCCGCGCCCGCCGGTTGCGCTCCCGGCCCGAAGTTGCGCCGTTCAGCCCCCACCAGTAGCGCAGGCCGCGCCCGTCCGCCGCCGAAGCGGCGAGCGGCCGGTCGGTCGCAAGCGCGTATTCCGTGGTGACGACAGCGAGGGAGAAGGTCGAACCGAGATAGGGATTGACCAGCCGGTCGCCATCGCGAACCGCCACGCCGGCCATAACGGCGAGCCGTTCCGCATCGGTCAGCCTGTGCCCGGCCACGTCGGCATGGGCGGCGAACCCCATGGCCCGGATATGCCGCGCGACGCAGACGGCAATTTCGGCCGCCCGCATGTCGGTCAACTCGCGCACCGCCGGCGCAACCCAATCGTGGGCCGGGTTTTGCGGCTCCGGCACCTTGCCGTCCTCGATCGTCAGGACGACGGCGTGGCTGTGGGGCAGCGGTTCCACCCCCTCCAGCCAGGCGTTCGGCGCCATCTCGCAGATGCCGACCATGGCGGCGTCCATGAAATAGGCCATGCCCTTGACGTCGCCGGCGCGGGCTTCGGGATCGTCCGGCACCGGCGCGCGGGCCGGTGCGTGCTCCTGGTCGGCAGAGGTCTCGAAAATATCCCGGTATTTCAACGCCGCCGCAGCGAGGGGCGCATCGCCGGCCGCATCCTGCGGCGCCGGACGGCGGGAACGGTCCCTCTCCGACGCCAGAATGCCGTCGTCCCGGGGCAGGGTCTCGAGCGGATAGCCGCCGAGCGAGAAGGCGCGATCCCTGGAGCGGGCATGAAGAAACATTGAAAACCCCTTGATTTACCTGACCTTATGGCCGGTCGGACGGCCCATGTTCTGCACGGCGGAAGTCTCTAGGCTGCCGCGGCCCGCTTCTCTTCGGTCCAGGCGTCGAGCTCGGTGCGGGCGCTCGCCCGGGCCCTGGCGATATAGTCGGCTTCCTCGTCGGCCAGTTCGTGGGTCAGCTCCAACCGGTAGCCGTTCGGATCGAAAAAGTAGATCGACTGGACGAACTTGTGGTCCGTCGGGCCGATGACATGGACGCCGTGGGCCTCCAGCCGGCTCTTGGCCTGGAGCACCTCGTCGACCGAATTCATGTGCAGCGCCATGTGGTTGCACCAGGAAGGGGAGTTCGGCGACAGGTCGGCGGCCTGGTTGTCGCCCAGGTCGAAGAAGGCGACGGCCGAGCCGTCCGGCATCCCGAAGAAGAGATGGACATAGGGATCGCATTGCCCGGTCGAGGGCACGCTGTCCGCCCGGATGACGTGGACCAGCGGCAGGCCCAGGATATCCTCGTAGAAATGGCGGGTTTCCTCTCCGTCCCGGCACTTGTAGGCCCAGTGGTGCAGCCGTTCGATCGGCGGCATGTCCGGCATGTTCGCGGTCATGGCAAGGGGCTCCTGCGTTTCCGCCCGCAGTATGCCGCAACCGCACGCAAAACGCCAACGGCGCCCGGCCGGGCCGGCCTGCATGGGCAGGGTGCGTATATGTCAGGAATTGTCATGATTCGTCATGATGCTCCTGTCGCCCACACCTGTCATATCGACCGAAGCGTCCCGCAGGGGCGCGGAGCGGAGATATCTTTTCGCCACGGAACAAGGGTCGAAGCACCGCGCGGGAAAGATTTCTCCGCTCCGCGGCTGCGCCGCTCCGGTCGAAATGACGGAAGGGGCATCTGTCAGGAAATGTCATGTTTTGTCATGGACGGTTCCGGGACGCCGGACGGGAGTGTTTCCGATGGGCCCGTAATAATAGGTAATAAATCTAATATTTCAAGAAAATAATGCAATTCCGCCGGATTGGCGCGGCGGCGCGAATGGCGTATGTGTCGGCCCGGAAAACGGAACGGGAGGGCGTTGGCCGATGCGGGAGTACCGGAACGAAATCAGGGTGGAGTGGGCGCACTGCGATGCCGCCGGAATCGTCTTCTATCCGTATTTCTACACCTGGTTCGACCAGGCCACGGAGCGGTTGTTTTCCGCCAACGCGCTGTCCTACCCGGAGATGGCGCGCGACTTCGACGTGAGCGGCATGCCGCTGCTGGAGACCGGCGCGACCTTCCGCAATGCCTGCCGCCTCGGCAACCTCCTGACCATGGCCAGCCATGTCAGCGAATGGGCCGGCAAGACCTTCACGGTCAGCCACGCGCTCACTCATGCCGACGGCCGTCCGGCGCTGGAGGGCTTCGAAAAGCGCGTCTGGGTGACGGCGGCGCCCGACCGCCCGGCCGGCATCAAGGCGGTTCCGGTGCCCGAAGAGGCCAGGGCGCGCTTCGTGGATTAGCGGGGGTTTCGGCCTCGGCGGCCGTTACCGGACGGTCGTCATTTCGACCGGAGCCCCGGATTTTTCCGGGGCGGAGTGGAGAAATCTTTCCAGTACGGCGCTTCGGGCCCTGGCATCCCGCTGGAAAGATATCTCCGCTCCGCACCCCTTTGGGATGCTCCGGTCGATATGACGGTCATCTTGTACGATTTGGAATGCACACAGGGATTGAAACATCCCGGCCCTGCCGACCGACAATTCCTGTCAGCCGCCTATCCGCCGCACCTTTTCCAGCAGCGCTTCCAGTTCGGCGTCCGGTTCGCCGGCTTCGGCCAGATGGGTTACGACATTCTCCAGATAATCTGCGCAGGGGCCGAACTTGCCCGCCGCGCCGGCGATGATCCGCGCCTTCTGGGCCGCGCTGAGCGGCGGGCAATATTGCGGATGATCGGTGTCGGCGACGAAGGTGAGGGCGGTAAACGGTACGGTCTCCGCCGCGCCGTGCGTCGTCGCCGTCGGCGCGAGGGTCACCCAGACCGGGCGGTAGACGCCGGAATACATCTCCCGCCCCCACAGCCTTTCCAGGTCCTGCGCCTCCGTCGCCGGGTCGATCTTCAGGGCAATACCGCGGCAGATGGCGCCGGCCCTGGCTTCCAGTGCGAGGCCGAGGCCGGGGCGCTCCGGTGTGCCGCGGGCGACCATGGTCCAGAAACAGAAGGCGCGACGATAACCCTCCAGCAGGGCGTGGCGGCTTTCCATCGGCGCGAAACCGGGGTTCCAGATCAGCGATCCGTAGCCGAACACCCAGACCGGACCCGCCGGCCGGCGCTTCATCGTGGCGAGGCGGCTGTCGATCCGCCCTGCATCGTCCAGCACCGGCGGCCTCCCGGCCGGCCAGGGGATATCGTCGTCGGAAGATGTGCCGGGCATCGGCCTACAGCAGGCCCATCATGCCCAGGCAGCTGCGCAGGATCGCGCTCCGGCTGTCGGCGAAGCCGTCGGCCATGTCGAAATGGTTGGCGCCGGCGATTTCCATGGCTTCGGCGCGATGGCCGCGGGTCCACAGGGCTTCGGCGAAGGCGCGCGACTGGCGGCGGAATTCGTCCAGCTCGCCGCTGCCCCAGAACAGCGCCAGCTTCGGCAGCCGGTCCGGGATGTTGTGGATCGGGCTGAGCCGCCGCGCCGCGACTTCGTCCAGATTGACGTAGCCGTTGCGCGCCGACAGGCGCACCGGCTCCAGATCGTACATGCCGCTGACCAGAACCGCGCCCTTGATCGCGTCCTCCGGCAGTCCGGCCCGCGCGCGCCAGCCGTTCTGCACCAGCGTCCCGCCGACATGGGCGCCGGAGGAGTGGCCGCAGACATAGAGCCGGTCCGGATCGCCGCCGAAGCTGCGCGCGTTGCGCCACAGCCAGGTCAGCGCCGCCCGGTTCTGGCGCACTTGTTCGTCCAGGCTGACATCCGGCAGCAGGGAGAAATCGGCGGCGACCCAGGCCGCGCCCGCCGCGGCGAACGGCCCGGCCGGATAGCTGAAACTGTCCTTGGAAAGCGCCTTCCAGGCGCCGCCGTGGACGAACAGCATGACGGGGACGCCGGCCGCACCGTTCTCCGCCGGGAAGATATCGAGGGTTTCCGCCGGCCCATCGCCGTAAGGCACGGAAAGCCGGCAGGCCTGCGCCGCGCGCACCCGCGCGCTTTCGGTGTCCCAGGCGTCGAGATAGCTGCCGATATCGGGCACCAGCGTAGCCTGGTCGTACTGCGCGTCCAGTTCCGCCTGGCTGTAATCGCGATAGACCGGCGCGGACGGGGCAGAGGGATCGGTCGGGCCGGCGGGGGGTGCGGTGGGAGGTGGCATCGGCGTCAAGAAGCCAGATTGCGGTGCTTCGCCAGGAACGGCAGCAGGGCGGCTTCGAACTCGGCCGGCTTTTCCAGGTTGACCAGATGGCCGGCGCGCGGAACGACGACGAATTCCGAGCCTTCGATTTTCTCGTGCAGACCGCGGCCGATCTCCGGCGTGGTCAGGGAATCGCCGTCGCCGTAGATTAACAGGGTCGGCACCCGGATCGATTCGAGCTCGGCGGTGCGCTCGAACATCGAGGTCGCGCGCACCGTCTTCATGTAGCTTTCCTTGTGCAGCGCCGCCATGCTGGCGACGAGGCGCCGGTATTGCTCTTCGGTCGCGTCCGGCCCGCGCAGGGTCGAAGCGACGACCGGGGCGATATCCTTCGGCACCTTGCCCTCCTCGGCGAGCGGCTTGAGGCGCAGCGCGACGAAGCGTTCGCGCTCGGCCGGCGAGAAGTTGCTCTGCCCGGCGAAGGTCGCCACCAGGGCCAGCGTCGCGATCCGTTCGGGATAGAGCGCATGGAAATCCTGCGCGATGCGCCCGCCCATCGACAGGCCGCACAAATGCGCCTTCTCTACGCCGTATGCGTCGAGCAGCCGGGCGAGATCGTGCGAGAAATCGCTGAAATCCAGCGGCCCGTCGTAATCGTCGCTGTCGCCGTAGCCGCGCGCGTCCCACGAGACCGCCCGGAAACCGTGTCCGGCGAAGGCCTCGACCTGTTCGGTCCAGTTGGTCCGGTTGCCGCCGATGCCGTGCATGAAGACGAGCAGCGGCCCCTCGCCGGCCTCGTCGACGGCAAGATCCGGCGGACCGGGAATTTTCCTGAACTGGATGGCGTTCATCGGGCGGAACCTCTCTCGGGGACAGCGGGCATTGCGCCGGCGGCTCAGTTGTAGCGCACCCGCCGGGCCAGCGGATCGATTACCAGCTTTTCCCCGGCGATGAACAGGATCACGACGGCGAAGCAGGCGGCGAATACGGTGGCGGCGTCGGACAGGGTCTGCGCCCGCAGCATCAGGAAGCCGAGGCCGCTTTCGGTGCCGAACAGCTCGGCGACCAGCGCGATTTTCCAGCCGACGCCGTAGGCGATGCGCAGCGCCGCCACGATATAGGGCATGAGCAGCGGGATGGTGACCAGGAAGAAGGTCTTGCGCCGGGACCGGGTGAAGCTGCGCGCCATTTCCACGGCCTCGGCGTCGAGCTCGCGCAGGCCCTGGGCGACGTTGACCAGGCAGAAGGGCGTGAGGATGGCGACTTCGACGAAAACGATGGTCTCATGGGACGGGCCGAACCAGATGCTGGCGACGATCGCCCAGCCGACCGAGGGGAAGGCGTTCAGGAAGGGCTGGATCCGGCCGTAAACGATGACGTCGAGCGCCGGCCAGCGCCGCGGCAGGAAGGCGAGCAGGGTGCCCAGCAGGACGGCGGCAATCACCGAAATGACAACGCGCAGCATGCTGGTCAGCGTATGCGCGAGCTGGTCCGGCTCGGTGAACAGTTCCGCAGTCGCCACCGCGACCGTCCACGGGTCCGGCATCACCGCCTCGGACAGGTCGCGCGCGACCGCCCACCAGCCGACGATGGCGGCGACGATCAGCCCTTCGGCCAGCGCCGCCGACAGCGGCCTTTCCCCGGCAGCCGGCGCGATGGCTGCGGAATCGGGGGTGTTACGTCGCATGATGGCGCGCCAGATGCTTCTGAACCGGATCGAAGACGAACCGTTCCACGCTGTAGACGAAGGCGATGATGATCAGGATGATGCCGAAGATCAGCGGCGTATCGAAATCGTTGCGCGCCAGGTTCAGCATGTAGCCCAGTCCGCTGTTGCCGCCGAACAACTCGGCGGTCAGCGCCACCTTCCACGAGACGCCGAAACTGATGCGCAGGGTGGCGAACATGAACGGAAACAGCGACGGCAGGACGAGCAGCAGCAGGGCGCGCAGGCGCCGGCGCGAGAAACTGCGCGCCATCTCCAACAGTTCGGGGTCCAGCGCTTCCAGTCCTTCGCGCATGTTGATGATGGCGAAGGGGATCAGCACCATGCTGATGACGAAGACGACCGTGATGTCGTTTACGCCGAACCAGATGATCGCCAGCATGGTCCAGCCGATGCCGGGATAGGAGTTCAGGAACGGCGTCAGGCGGCCGTGCATCATCCGCCGGGTCACGCGCAGATACCAGGGCAGCAGCGCCAGCGCCGAGCCGATCGAGAAGGAGATGACGACCGCGGCGATGATGTGCGCGAACGACCAGAACATGTGGCCGATCTCGTGCAGGTCGGTAAAGAACAGGCTGAGCCGCTCGGCGACTGCCCAGGGCCCCGGCATCTGGTAGCTCTCGACCGACGCGCCCCAGGCCGCCCAGGCGGCGAGCACGGCGAGCGTGAAGAGATGCGCCGCAAGGCGCGCATGGCGCCCTGCGGCGACGGCAACGGTTTGCGGCGCGGGTGCGTCCAAGAAATTCGCCCGCGCGGGATGTTTATTTTTCGCGGACGGCGTGTTCCCAGACCACGTCGGCGGCCTTCGGCACCTTCTTGAGGATGCCCATTTCCTTGGCGCCGGCCCAGATCGTCTCCATGGCCTTCATGTCGGCGTCGGACACTGCGCCGGGGAAGTAGGAATAATCCGTCAGCCAGGCCTTGAAATACGCCGCGCTGATCTTGCCGCCCTTGGCGATCGCGGCGCCGACCTTGTCGGAATTCTTCACGGCATACTGCACCGATTCGTACAGCATCCGGTTGAATTCCCTGAAGGCCTCCGGCCGCTCGGCCAGCTTCTCGGGATAGGTCACGTTGACGGCGGCGACGGTATCGACGCCGTAAAGCTCCCGGATGTCCTTGTTGGTCCAGGCGAGCACCCGGTAGGTGCCGGAGCCGCGCGCCTTGTAGGCCTGGGAATGGATCAGCGTGGCGGCGTCGACCCGGCCGGTCTCCAGCGCGGTCAGCAGCGCCGGGGCGGGAATCTGCACCCAGTTCATGTCGCCGCCCTTGTAGGAGACGTTCAGCTTGTACTTCTTCAGCAGCGCCAGGCGGATCCAGGTCGTGCCGGTCGCGCGCAGGGCATAGTTGCCGATGGTCTTGCCCTTGAGGTCGGCCATCGTCTTGTAGGGACTGTCCTTCTTGACCCAGATGCCGGCGCCGAGCCCGCCCTTGCCCGCGCGCAGCGCGCTCGACAGGACGACCAGTTTGAGCCCGCGCTTGGCCGCCAGCGGAATGGCCATGACGGCGTTCATGAGCACGTCGAAACGCTTGGTGGGCGTCGACTGGATCAGCGCCGGAATGGCCAGCGCCTTGCCGTCGATCTCGATCTTGTCGGATTTCACGATGCCCTGCTTGATGGCGTAGAGCACGCCTTCGAGCGCCGGGTCGATCAGATAGCCGTAGGTGACTTTCTCCTTGGCGGCGGCCGGCGCGGCCCCGAGCCCCAGAGCCAGGGCGCCGGCGCACAGGCCGGCGCCCAGGCGAACAGGCGTCCGGCGGCGAACCGGCGAAAATTTGCGTTCGATCATACTGTTTCTCCCTCCGAATTGACCTCCCCCGGCTCCAGACGGCGGAACAGGGTCACAAGTCGCTCCCGCCGCTCGCGCAGGCTGGGCGTGCTGCCGATATCGCGCGGGCGCGGCTCGTCGATCTCCAGTATGTCGAGGACCGACGTCGGCTTGTTAGACAATAGCAGGATGCGGTCGGCAAGCACCAAGGCTTCGTCGATGTCATGGGTGACGAAGACGATGGTCTTGCCGGTCTCGCGCCAGATGCGGATGATTTCCTGGCGCATGCGCCGCCGCGTGTTGAGGTCGAGGGCGGAAAACGGCTCGTCCATCAGGATGATGTCGGGCTCGACCGAAAGGGCGCGGGCGATCGCCACGCGCTGGCGCTCGCCGCCGGACAGCATCGCCGGGAATTTTCCGGCATCGGCGGTTAGGCCGACCAGATCGAGCAGCTGCCCGGCGCGGGCCGCTTTTTCCGCCCTGGCGATGCCGTCGAAGCGCAGGTCCATGCCCAGCACGACGTTGCCGAGCGCCGTGCGCCACGGCACAAGGCGCGGCGACTGGAAGACGTAGGCCAGCCGGTCCCAGGCTTCGGCCGGCGTCCGGCCCTCGATCTCGACCCGGCCGCCCTGGATCGCCAGCAGATCGCCCATCAGCCTGAGCGAGGTGGACTTGCCGCAGCCGCTCGGCCCCAGAATGCACAGGAACTCGCCGTCCTCGACATCGAAAGACAGCCGGTCGTAGATCGTTTCGTCGCCGAAGCGGACGGTGACCTCGTCGAAGCGGACGACGGGTTCGGCGGCCCCGGCGCCGGCTTCGGCCCCGGTCATCGGCTATTCCGCCGGCCGCGCGGCCGCCACCGCACGGGTCGAATCGATCCTGCCGTTGGCCGACAGCATGACGGCGAGCGGCCGGGTCGAATCGAATTTGGCCAGCACGATATTGAGGATCACCATGATCGGCACGCACAGGAACATGCCGATGATGCCCCAGATGCTGCCCCACAGGATCAGCGACATGATGATGACCAGCGAGCTCAGGTTCAGCGACCGGCCCATCATGCGCGGCTCGACGAAGTTGTTGATGACCGTCGGGATCGCGATCAGTACGACGATCACCGAAACGATCAGCGGCACACTGGTGAACTGCACGATCATCAGCACGGCCGGGAAGAACACGGCAAGGATCGCGCCGATGGTCGGGATGTAATTCAGCAGGAAGAACAGGACGGCCCAGAATTCGGCGAAATCGACCCCTGCCGCCTTCATCGCCGCATAGCACAACACCGCCACCGCCGCCGACAGCCAGGTCTTGATCCGCATATAGGTGTTGATGTCCTCGCCGATCTCCCGGATCGCCGAGCGCAGGTTCTCGCGGTGGGTGTCGGTCCGGGCGAGCGCGTTCAGCTTGCGCCCGAAGGTCCAGGTTTCGAGCAGCAGGAACAGGACATAGACGATGATGAGGCCCATATCCTGGACCAAACCGCCGATGGCGCCGGCCGCCCGGGAGACATATTCCTGCGGCCGGAGGTTGGCGATGAACTCGCGCAGCGGGTTCTCGCCCTCGTAGCCGACCAGCTTCAGACTGTTGCCGATGATGTCGTTGATCCGGTCCTGGTATTTCGGGATCGAGGCGATGACCCCGCTGATACTGGAGTTGATCAGCACGACGATCAGCGTGATCGCCAGGACGGTCGCCGCGATGGCGAGGACCATGGCGATCGCGTCCGGCACCGGGACGCGGGTGTATTTTGCGCTCTGCTTGAAGGATTCCTTGAGCGCGATCATCAGGTACCAGATTGCGACCGCAACCACGAACGGCACCAGGAAATCCCGCCCGACGACCAGGACGAAAAATAGCAGCGCGACCAGGCCGAGCGCGGCGCAGATGGCGAGAAACCGCAGCATCGCCGTGGATTTGGCGATGGCGAACAGCGGCGACCGCCTCTCGTCCTCGGTCGGCGCGACCGCGGGAGCCGGGCCGGGTTCGGCCGCTGGAGTTGCGCCGTCCGGCCGGGGATCGTCGGTCATGCAGCCGCCCTGTAATACGGGTTTAACATTCTGCCATTCTCATGCGCCTTGCCGGCAAAGCCAACCGGGCCGGCGATCAATCCTGCGTCATGCCGGACAGCGGTTCCAGGCCCTGGACCGGGCCGGCGTTCACGGGCGGAAGCAGGGTGGGACACGGTCCGGTTCACCGGGAGGAACAATGCCGGGCGATGACCTGCGGATCAAGCGTTGCCGGCCCTGCGGCCGCACCGGATTCCGCCGCCGTCCGGGCGGTAGGCGCCGGCCGCCGTACCGCCCTGCGGTTGACGCGCGCCGGCCCAGCGGCGATCATATGGGCGGAAGTCTCGACGGTTTACCGAGGCGCAATGGAGAGGAAGACACATGAAGCGGTTTATTTCGGCAGGCGTTCTGGCGGCAGGCGCCGCTGCATTCGGCCTGGCAGCCACGCCGGCGCAAGCCAAAACCAAGTTGTTGTTCTGCAGCTTCGTGACGCCGAAGCATGTAATCAACCATGGCGTGCTTGTGCCGTGGCTGAAAGACATCGAAAAGGCGACCGAAGGCCGGGTTTCCATCCGCATCGTCCAGGCCTGCCGCATGGCGCCGCCGCCGTTGCAGATGGTGATGGTGCAGAAGGGCACCGCCGACGGCGCCTTCGTGTTCAACGCTTTCCTGCGCAAGCTGATACCGTCGACCCAGATCAGCATCCATCCGCAGGTGGCCGTCACAGGCGTCGGCCGGTCGGTCGCCCTGTGGCGCATGTACCGGAAATTCTTCAAAGACAAGGCGAACTACAAGGACGTCGAGATGGTCGGCTATTTCGGCGCGCCGGACGGCCTGTGGTATTCCATGTCCGACAAGCCCCTCCTCTCGAAAGCGTCGCTCAAGACGATCAAGACCTGGACCCTGCCGTCGGTCCCGGCCCAGGCCCTGAAACTGACCGGCGCCAACATCGTTCCCGGCCCGGCCGTGCGCATCTACCCGATCGTCTCGAAGGGCGTGGTCGACGCCTTCGTCGGCCTGACGCCGGGCGACCTGCTCGCCTTCAAGATCGACAAATACGCCAAATCCGGCACCGAGATTCCGGCCGGCTGGTTCGGCGCCTCCTTCTCGACCTTCTGGAACAAGAAGAAGTGGGACACGATTCCGGAGCAAGACCAGAAGATCATCTGGAGCATGGCCGGCGAGAAACTGGGCTGGCGCAGCCTGGCGTGGGACGAGTTGAAAGCGAAAACGACCGAGCGTTTCCTGAAAACGCGCAAGATTCACGTCATGCCGGAAGCGGAAATGGCGAAGTTCCGCAAAGACTGGGCGCCGCTGTTTGCCGACTGGATCAAGACGATCAACGCCATGGGCGTCGACGGCAAGGCCGCGATGGCCTATTATAAATCGCAGACGACGGCCGTCGATGCCGAAGTCTTGAAGCGGTCGGCCGATAAGTAGCGGCTGACCGGGCGGGGCCTGCAAACCGGCGTCGAATATGACGTCGGCGTGCGACCCGGGACGTCCGGAAAACGCGCAGAGCGCGTGGGGCGGACGTCCCGACAAGCCCGCGGAGCCTGAGCACGGGTTCCGCGGCGCTGCGCAGACCGCGCGTTTCATTGCGCGGCCGCCAGAGTTCCGGAAGCCGCGCCGGAACAGTCAGGCGTAGGGAATCCGGAACCGGAGCCGTCGTTGCCCGGCGGTTTCCGGCGCCGTCCCGCTCCGGCCGTTCCGACGTTTTTGAGGAGGTGGAGAATCTTACCCCGGAGGACGAAAAACCGGGGACGGAAACGAAGGAAATTCATCCGGTTCGCCGCAACGGGCGCGGAAAACCTTCATCCCGCGCGCGGCTGCGAGCCGGGAAGCCAAATGATTGTACGGGAGGTATGAGATCATGAATGTTCAAGTAATTCCAGGCACCGCGGGAACGCGGGAATGGCCGCAGACCGACCGGTCGGAGGCGCCGAAAGCCATCGAGCATCCGCAAGGCAGGTTCCGGGCTCTGACAGCAAAGAATCTCGATACGATCACCGATTACGGCAATGTGAACGGCGACGACCTGTTCGCCATGCGCGTCGTCAGCACCGTCCTGCCGTTCCGGACCAACCGCTATGTCATCGAGCACCTGATCGACTGGGACAGGGTTCCGGACGACCCGATTTACCAGCTTGTCTTTCCGCAGAAGGGCATGTTGGCGGACGAGGATTTCCGGCGGGTCGCCGACCTTATGGTTCGCGAGGCGCCCAGGCCCGAGATCGAGCGCGCGGTGTTCGATATCCGTGCCGGGCTCAATCCGCATCCGGCCGGGCAGCGGGAGTTCAACATCCCCAGCGAGGACGACGAAGTCTTCGAAGGACTGCAGCACAAATACCGCGAAACCGTCCTGTTCTTCCCGAGCCAGGGGCAGACCTGCCACGCCTATTGCACCTTCTGCTTCCGCTGGGCCCAGTTCGTCGGCGACAAGGAGCTGAAAATCTCCTCGAAGGACGCCGAGGGCCTGCACCGCTATCTCGCCGCCCATCCGAATGTTTCGGATTTGCTGATGACAGGCGGCGACCCGATGATCATGAAAACGCGGGTGATGGAAGGCTATCTCCGGCCCTTCACCGACGATCCGGCGCTCGAGCATGTCCAGAACATCCGGATCGGCACCAAGGCGCTCACCTTCTGGCCGCACCGCTTCGTCCATGACGAGGACGCCGACGACATGCTGCGCCTGCTCGAAGCCGTCGTGCGCTCGGGCCGCCATGTCGCGATCATGGCGCATTTCAACCACTGGCAGGAGTTGCGGACCAACGTGGTGCGCGAAGCGATCCGCCGCATTCGCGATACCGGCGCGGTCATCCGCGGCCAGGCGCCGTTGCTTGCCCACATCAACAACGATCCCGACGTCTGGGCCCGGTTATGGCGCGAGCAGGTCCGCCTCGGCATCATCCCCTATTACATGTTCGTGGAACGGGATACCGGCGCGAAACAGTACTTCGAGGTGCCGCTGGTGCGCTGCTGGGAGGTTTTCCGGCAGGCGGTGCAGCAGGTCTCCGGCCTCGCCCGGACCGTGCGCGGCCCGAGTATGAGCGCGACGCCCGGCAAGGTCGAGGTGCTCGGCGTTCAGGAAGTCGCCGGCGAGAAGGTCTTCGTGTTGCGCTTCCTGCAGGGCCGCGATCCCGACTGGGTCGGCCGGCCCTTCTTCGCGAAATTCGATCCGCAGGCAACGTGGCTCGACGGGTTGGAGCCGGCCTTCGGCGAAGACGCTTTCTTCTTCGAGGACGGCCTGCGCGCGATGACCGGGTAGAACCGACCCTGCCGCGGTCCGTTCGCGGCGGTCGGTTTATTCTGCCGCTTCGGCGCGGCCGGATTCGTCGCCGAACCGGGCAAACTGGCCGGTAAATTCCTTGCGCTCGGGGAACCGGTAGGTCTTGCTCTTGCTGGTGGTCTTGCCCAGCTCGACCACGGCTTCCGCCAGCTTGACCGCGCAGACGACGCCGTCGAGCACCGGAATGCCGAGCTCGTCCTCAAGCTCGTCGGCGAAATCCGCGAACCCGGCGCAGCCGAGCAGGATGGCCTCGGCATCGTCCTCCGCCACCGCCCGGCGCGCCTCTTCCCGCAGCGTTTCCAGGGCGCCCGCCGGGTCTCTTTCGATGTCGAGGACATAGAGCGGCGTGGTCCGCACGTTGACCACCTT
Organism: Rhodospirillaceae bacterium Spongia-Bin9; assembly: GCA_900197615.1. Classification (GTDB taxonomy): domain Bacteria; phylum Pseudomonadota; class Alphaproteobacteria; order Bin65; family Bin65; genus Bin65. Next base: position 11,447 of record FZLR01000046.1, on the reverse strand, counting down.
ATGGCTGAATCCGTAGTTCGCGACCATTTCCTCCAGCATTGTCTTGATGCGCGGGATGACGGTGACGATCGAGAACCGCGCCGCCAGGATCGAGGCGGTGTAGAGCGACGCCTCGGCAATCCCGATCACCGGCTTGAGCGTGACTTCGCGCGCGGCGTGCAGGCCGGGGTCGCCGTAGCAGGCGACGATGTAGGCGTCGCAGCCCTCCCGGTCGCCCGAGCGGACCTCGTCGATCACGCCCGGCGCGCACAGGAACTCGTCGTAGTAGGACTCGATCGACGCCGGCCCGAACGACGGGCTGACCGCAACGATTTCGGTCCCCTCGCGCGCAACCGACCGGCCGGCGGCGCCGATCGATTCGGTCATTTCCCAGGTCGTATTGGGGTTGATGATCTTGATCTTCATCGCGGTTTTTCCTCCTGTCCGGCCTGCCGCGCGGCCCCGGTTGCCGCCACGTCGACGGTCATGGACCCGGCGATCGCCCCGGCAATTGCGACGCCGTAGTCGCGCAGCGCGGTTTCGACCGAGATCAGTCCGTCGCGCACGTCCTCCAGCACCAGCGCCGGATCGCGCGCCATCGGATCGCCATAGCCGCCGCCGCAGGGCCCGATCATGACGATGCGGTCGCCCGCCCTGGCGGTCATGTTGGGCAGCTTCGACGGCAGGTCGAGGCTGGCGCCGTCCTTGCGCTTGAAGGTCAGGCCGGCGGTCTTGCCGTCGCTGCCGCCGTCAAACCCCCACGGCGCGTATTTGTGGCCTTCGCCCTCGACCGACACCCCGCCGTCCTCGAGATACTCGACCTCTCGGACCGAGCCGATGCCGCCGCGCCACCGGCCCGGCGGGCAGGCATCGTCGCGGAGTTCGTAGCGATGGACCCTGAGCGGCAGGTGCGATTCGACATCCTCGATCGGATTGTTGCGGGTATTGGCATAGAGCGTGTCGACAGCGTCCATGCCGTCCTTGCCGTAGCGTCCGCCATAGCAGCCTTCGTGGATCTCCATGTGCACCCAGTGGGTCTCGTCCCGGATCCCGCTGAACGCAACGACGTGCAGATTGCCGACGCCGGCGCTGACCTGGTGCGGCACCGCCTGGGCCAGAGCCTTCATCAGCGTGTCCGCCGCCTGGTTGCCCGTGCAGAATCGGGCGATCGTCGGCGCCGGGAAGATCGGATTGACCAGCGTGCCGGCGGGCGCGACGATCCCGATCGGGCGGGTCAGGCCGCTGTTCTGCGGAATATGGCCGTGGACCGCCGAATCGAGCAGAATCGAGCGGATCGTCAGCCACACGGCGCAGTCGGTGGTGCCCTTGAGCGGCATGTTGATGGGCCGGTCCGGCACCTGCGCCGCCGTGCCGGTGAAGTCGACCGTAATGTCGCTGCCCTCGACCGTCACCGCAACCTCGATCGGCAGGTCGCCGCGGCTCGGATCGTCGCCGTCGAGAAAACCGTCGATGAAGGTCCTGGCCCGGTAGACGCCGTCGGGCAGGGCCTCGATCGCCATGCGCATGACCCGCTCGGAATGGTCCATCAGCTCGTCGCAGGCCGCCTCGACCGTGTCCGGCCCGTATCGGTCGATCAGCTCGACGAAGCGCTCGGCGCCGATGCGCGCGGCGGCGATCTGGGCCTCCATGTCGCCGACCACCAGGTCGGAGGCGCGGATATTGTCGCGCAGCATCTGCCACAGCGGCCCGTTCAGGGAGCCGCGGTCGTAGACCTTGAGCGCCTTGAATTGCAGTCCCTCGGCATAGGCGTCCATGGCGTCGACGATGCCGCAGCTGCCCGGGCTCAGGGCGCCGATATCCAGATGATGGGCGGTGGTCACGGAAAACCCGACCAGGCCGCGTTCATGGAACACGGGAATGCAGAAGGCGACGTCGGGGCCGTGCGAGGCGCCGTGATAGGCCGAGTTGTGGATGATCACGTCGCCGGCTTCGAAGCTGTCGCCGCGTTCCGCGAAGATCTGCTGGATGCCCTGGACGTAGCCGGGGATCGGCCCCGATTGCAGGGGCGTGCTTTGGGGCGTCTCGCACAGCTGGCGCCCCTGGGGGTCGATCAGTGCGGCGCCGAAGTCCTCGGATTCGCGGATGATGCTGGAATAGGACATGCGCATCAGCTTGTGTCCCATCTCGACCGCGATGTTTTCCAGCCCGCCCTGAATCACGCTGGCGGTGACCGGGTCGATCCGCCGGACGTTATGAAGGCTGGCGGGGAGGGGATCGGCCATCGCTCAGGCTCCGTGGCTCAGGATCAGGTTGCGGTTGCTTTCGGCGGCCGCGGTCCAGCCCGGCGGCACCACCGTGGTCGTGTCGCGCTGCACCACCACCGCCGGCCCCTCGATCGGCCGGCCGGCCGGGATCGCATCGCGCCGGTAATACGGCGTGTCGAATGCAGCCAGGCCGCCGCCGACCCGGAAAGTGCACGAGCCGGTGCGCAGCCTGGCCGCATCGAGTTCGCCGGTCTCGATGGGCGGCGGCGGCCCGATCTTGGGCATGATCGCGGTGCCGGTAAGGCGGATGTTGACGATCTCGATCGGGCTGTCGGCGAAGACGTGGCCGTATTCGGTCCGGTGCTGGCGCTCGAACGCCTGCCAGACGCCCGCCAGCGCGGCCTCGTCGATCGGTCCGTCGGGGAACGCGACCCGGAGTTCGTAGCCCTGGCCGACATAGCGCAGGTCGCCGGCGCGGATCAGGCCGATCCGGTCGCGGCCGAAGCCGTCGGCGGAGAACTGCGCGGTCAGGGTATCCGCGAGCCAGGCAAAGTCGGCGTTCAGTTTCGCGGCGTCGACCGAATTGCTGGTCTGGAACGCCGTCTTCACGGCGTCGTATTTGAGATCGGTGGTGAGCAGTCCGGCGGCCGAGGTTATGCCGGGATGCGGCGGCACGACGACCCTGGGGATATCGAGCATGGCGGCGACTTCGGCGGCGTGCAACGGGCCGGCGCCGCCCAGGGCGACCAGGGAAAAGCCGCGCGGATCGAGGCCCTTCTGGACGGTCTGCATCCGGATGGCGTTGGCCATATTGCTGTTGAGGATGGTCACCACACCCTCGGCCGCCTCCGGTTCGTCGAGCCGGACCTGTTCGGCAACCCGGCGGATGACGCGCCGGGCGGCGTCCACATCGAGAGTCATCTCGCCGCCCAGGAAATTGGCCGGATCGAGCCGTCCGAGCACCAGGTTGGCGTCGGTCACGGTCGGCCGGTCGCCTCCCAGCCCGTAAGCCGCCGGTCCGGGACGCGAACCGGCGCTTTGCGGGCCCACGCGGTAGGCGCCGCCGCGGTCGACATGGGCGATGCTGCCGCCGCCGGCGCCGATGGTGGCGATGTCCAGCATCGGCACCAGCACCGGATAGCCGCCGATCCAGGTGTCGCGCGCGGTCGCTTCGCTGACCCGGCCGTCGACCGCGATGCCGATATCGGCGCTGGTGCCGCCGACGTCGAAGGTGATCATTCGCTCGCCCGCGTCCGCCGCGGCTGCCCACTGGCCGCCCAGCACGCCCGCCGCCGGCCCGGACAACAGGGTCAGGACCGGGCGTTCGGCGATCGTGGCGGCGGTGGCGATGCCGCCGTTGGAACCCATGATGTGGAGGTCTGCGCGGCAGTTCGCCTTGCTGAGTCCGCCGGCGAAGTTCCGGACATAGTTCCGCACTTTGGGGCCGATGAAGGCGTTCATGGCCGCCGTGGTGAAGCGCTCGAACTCGCGGAACTGGGGCGCCACGGCCGCCGAAGCGGTGACGAACGCCTCGGGATACTCTTCGAGCACGATCTCGCGGGCGCGCTCTTCGTGGCGCGGATCGATGTAGGAAAACAGGAAGCACACGCAGATCGCCTCGATCCCACGGGCCTTGAAGGCGCGCGCGGCCTCGCGCACCGCGTCCTCGTCCAGGGGCTCCAGCACCTCGCCGCGTGGCGGCGCCAGGCGTTCGCGCACCGCGATGCGATCCCGCCGGCGCACCAGCGGCCGGTTCTGCCAGGGAATGTCCTGCATGATCGAATAGTTTTCCGGGCGCTGGTGGCGGCCGATATGCAGGATGTCGCGATAGCCGCGGTTGGCGATCATGCCGGTTCTGGCGCCGTCGTACTCGAGGACGGCGTTGGTTGCGATGGTGGTGCCGTGGAAGACGTAGTCGATCGACGCGGGGTCGAGATCGTGGCGCGCGCACAATTCGCGCAAGCCCTCGATCGCGCCGACCGAGGGATCGTCCGGCGTGGTCGGCACCTTGTGAATGAGGGTGATGTCCCGGTCGGTGTCGGTGAAGACCAGATCGGTAAAGGTGCCGCCGACATCGACCCCGATCAGCTGCATTTCGCCCTTCCCCCGATCCTGCCCGCGCGGCGCCGGCCGGCCGCGCCCGGCGACGTTAGCAGCCGCACCCCGGAGCCGCCATCCGAAAGTGCCGGTGCGCCGGACCGGGTTCGTCGGCTGGCCCGGCAGCCGATGGCAGGCGGCGGCGGCTTGCTACAGCAACCGGCCGGGCCACTCCTTGCTCCGCACCATCCGCTCCATCACCTCCAGCATCAGCGCCGACACCGCTCTGGTCGCGCGCGATTGCACGCCGCGGACGACGGAGGCGATCGAAATCTGCCAGGAAATCTGGGGCTCGATCAGCGGCACCGCGATCATCTGCCCGGCCGCCACCTCCTTCGACACGGCAAACAGGGGAAGGATCGTGCAATAGCCCTCGAAGACCAGTTCGATAATGCTGGGCAGCGAATCCAGATCGATCCTGACCGACAGTTGGCATCCGGTCCGCGCCGCGGTCTCCTCGAGCACCAGCCGGATGGTGTGCGGTAGCGCCGGCAGTACCAGGGTCTGCTTCGCCGCCTCGGCAAACCGGATGGCTTTCATCCGCCGGAATTCGCGGGTCGGCGGACCGACCAGACAGAGGTCCTCCGCCATAAAGGGCTGGACGTGGATCCCCTCGTGGGACTTGGCGTCGTAGAGCAGCGCCATATCGAGCCGGCCGACATGCAGCCACTCGGTCAGGTGTCCGCTCATGCCCTCGACGACATGAAGCGAGATGCCGGGGTAGCGGTCCTCGACCGCGTTGACGAGCGGGATGGTCAGGCCGCGGGCGGCCGACGTCGGCAGGCCGAGCCGGACTTCGCCGGACGGGTTCGACGCATGATACTGGACCAGTTCCTCCGTCCGCTGAAGCTGAAGCAGGAGCGAGCGGGCATGGTCGAGGAGCAGGCGGCCGACCTCGTTGGGCGTTACGCCCCGGGAATGGCGCGTCATCAGTTCCACGCCCAGCTGCTCCTCCAGTCTGCGCAGTTGCTGGCTGAGAGAGGGCTGGACGACGTTGAGCTGCTCGGCGGCGCGCGACAGGCTGCCGGCCTCGGCGATCTGCACGAAATACTTCAACTGCTTGAAATCGACCATATCGCCGCGCCTCCCGATAGCGCTATCGAAACGCGGCGCGGGGCGCCCGCCCGATTCGCATCCCACGGTCAACGAACCGGTCGGGGATGCGCAGGATGCCTGTTCGCAGTTTGCCGGTCGCAATAACTTTGATACCGATACGTCTGTATATCATTTCAAATGATACAAGAAATTGGAATAACCGCTAAAGACAAGCATAATGTTATAATATAACAATATAATTTGAAATGATATTAGATATTGTCTTTATATTATTGATCGATAGCACCGTTGCCGAATACACTTTGTCGTCCGGCGCGGTCCGGGGCGGCCAAGGCGTCGGACATGCGGATTTCCTGTCCGGAACAGCCGACTCGCCGGATCCGCTTCGGCGACAGACGGCGCCTCCCGGGCGGTTGCCGCGTAGCGCCCCGCAGCGCCGGGCACGGGATTCCCGCCCGGTATAGAGATTTTGAGGGAGGAAGAAATATGTCGAAGTTTTCGATTAGTGCCGCGATCGGCGGAGCGGCGGTTTTCGCCACTGCGATTGCTATTGGAACCGGCCCCGTAAACGCTGCGGAGGCCAATCCGTGCATCGGCAACTCGGGCCCGGTGACGGGACCGGCGGCCTTCGGCGGCAAATCCATCAGGATGGGCGCCGAGATGGCGGTTGACGAAATCAATGCCGCGGGCGGCGTCCTCGGCAAGAAACTCAAATTCCTCCAGTACGACGCCCGCGGCGCGCCGCCGCGCGGCGTCGACAACGTCCGGCGCATCGGCCTGAAGGACAACTGCGTCGCGATGCTGGGCGGCTACCACTCGACCGTCGCACTCGCCATGCGCGACCCGATCCACGAGATCAAGATCGTCTATGTCGGCGTGATCGCGGCCAACACCAAGGTGATCGAGAACGGCCGCAATCCCAACTACATGTTCCGCGTGTCGGCCAAGGATCGCTGGGTGTCCAAGTTCCTGGTCGCCGAGGCGCTCAAGCGCTCGCCGAACAACAAGGTCGGGATCATGTACGAGAATACGGGATGGGGCAAAGGCGCCTATCCCAACATCCAGGCCGCGTTGCGCGAGCAGGGCACCAAGGAGGTCGGCGCCGAGACCTTCAACTGGCGCGATACCGACATGACCCCGCAGCTCATTCGCCTGCGCAAGGCGGGCGCGGAATCCCTGGTCATGTGGGGGCTCGACCGCGAGGGCAACCAGATCATGCGCAGCCTTCAGAAGATAGGCTGGAACCCGGTCAAGATCGGCGCCTGGGGCTTTGCCGGCAATCTCGGCGAACTGGCCGGCAAGCTGGCGAACTGCGCGCTGATCATGCAGACCTATTCCTGGATGGGCAAACTGGAGCCGCAGGCCCAGAAGCTCTACGACACCATGAAGAAGCGGTATGGCGTCAAGAGCCAGAAAGATATCCGCATGGGCAGCGGCGTGGCCGACGCCTATGACGCGATCCACATCATCGCCAAGGCCATCGGGATCGCCGGCAGCTACGACCGGCAGAAGGTCTACGAGGCCATGTTCAAGGTGAAGCACAAAGGGCTGGTGATGAACTACGATCCGGCCTTCGAGCGCACGGAGGAACGCCACGACGCGATCCTGCCGAGCGCCTACAAGCTGACGGCCTGGTACAACGGCGAGCTGCTGCCGGTGAGCCAGACGCCCTGCAAATAAACGAACGGGCAGCCCCGGAAAGCGTGCTGTGCGCTTCGCCGGGGCTGCCGATTCGCTCACGGTTGGATTGCCGCCTGTGACAGACCGAAAAACGTGAGCGCCGCCCTCCAGTATTTTCTGGCCGGGCTCGGAATCGGCGGCATCTATGCGCTGGTCGCCATCGGCTTCCACATCATGTGGTCGTCGGCGAAGGCCGTGAACTTCGCCCACGGCGACACGCTGATGCTGGGCGCCGTGCTGACAATCGTCTTTCTCGACCACGGCATCGCGATGCCCCTGGCGATCCTGTTGTCGATCGGCGTCGCCATCGTCTTCGGGGTTTTGCTGGAGCGGGTCGCGATCCGGCCCTTTGCCGATCACGCCGCGTCGATCGGCTGGATGCTGACGACGATCGCCATCGGCATCATGCTCGAGAGTTACGCGACCATCGAATTCGGCGCGTTCGCCCGGCCGCTGCCGTCGCCCGGCGTCGACAAGCCGATCATCATTTTCGGCGCCGGCGTTTTCATCCAGGAACTGCTCATTCCGTTCGTCGCGGTCCTGATCGTCGTCCTGCTGGGCCTCTTCCAGCGCCGGACGCAGCTGGGCCGCGCCATGCGCGCCGTCGCCTTCAACCGGGTGGCCGCCGGCATCGTCGGCATCAACGTATTGCATGTCGCGATGTTTTCCTTCGCCCTGGCGAGCGCGCTGGGCGGACTCGCCGGCATCCTCGTCGCCCCGGTCATCCAGGCTTCGGCGACCATGGGCCTCCTGCTCGGGATCAAGGGATTCGCGGTCGCCATCATCGGCGGCATCACCAGCGCCCCGGGCGTTGTGATCGCCGGGCTGCTTTATGGAATCATCGAGAAATTCGTCGACGGCTACATCAGCACCGCGGCTCGCGAAGCCGTCGGATTCAGCCTCGTCATCGTCGTGCTCATGCTGTTCCCGCAGGGCCTGTTCGGACGCAGGGAACTCGTCAAGGTATGAGCCGGATCGCGCGCCACTTCAACCCGGCCTTCGTCGTCGCGGCGGCGATACTCATTCTCGCGCTGCCGCACATCGCGGCCAACGAATACGAACTGCGTCTGATCACCCTTCTGCTGATCTACGCCATCATCGCGCTCGGCCTGAACGTGCTGGTCGGCCTGACCGGGCTGGTCTCCCTGGGGCAGGCCGGGCTCTACGCCATCGGCGCCTACACCGCCGCGATCTTCGCGACGCGGCTGGGCGTCGGGCTGGTGCCCGGCCTGATCCTTGGCATGGCGCTGGCGGGCGCGTTCGGCGTCCTGCTCGCCTACCCGACGGTGCGGGTGCGCGGCGTCTATCTGGCCGTGGTCACCATCGCCTTCGGCATCATCGTCGAAAATGTCGCCATCGAATGGGACAGCCTCACCGGCAGCTGGGTCGGCATATCGAACGTGCCGGCGCCCACGCTGCTCGGCCTGCCGCTCGACACCAATGCCTATTTCATCGTCGTCGGGGCGAGTGCGCTGATCGCGTTTCTCGTCAACCTGAACCTGATGAACTCGCGCTTCGGCCGGGCCATGCGCGCGACGGCCCAGAGCGAGATCGCGTCGCGATCGCTCGGCATCAACGTGGCTGCGATCCGGACTCTCGCCTTCGTCGTCTCGGCCATGGCGGCCGGCGCCGCCGGGGTCTTCTACGTCTATCTCAACAAGTATATCAGCCCGGATATCTTCTCGTTCGCCGATTCGGTGCGCTTCCTGCTCATGGTCATCCTCGGCGGGTCGGGGACTGCGCTCGGGCCCGTGGTCGGCGCATCGATCATGACCTACCTGCCGGAATATCTGCAGGCCTTCGGACCCTGGCAGAGTTTCGCCTACGGCCTGCTGCTCCTCGCGGTAATGTTCATCCTGCCGCGTGGGATCGTGGGCTCGATCGAAGTCCTGGTTTCGAGCCGCATGGCCGAGGCGCGGCCGGAGACCGGACACGAAGAGCGCCCCCGCCTCGCCGATATTGTCGCGGTCAATCCTGCGGACGGCTCGGCCTGTCTCGACGCCAGGGGCGTTTCGGTCGCCTTCGGCGGCCTCGTCGCCGTCGACAAGGTCGACGAAACCGTCGACTCGGGAAAGATCCACGCGCTGATCGGGCCGAACGGCGCCGGCAAATCCACTTTCCTTAATGCGATTTCCGGTGTCTATCGCGCGGATTCAGGCAGCATCACCTTTCTCGGGCAGGAAACGACGCGGCTCAACAGCCACCAGCTCGCCCGGCTCGGACTGGCGCGCACCTTCCAGAACACCGAGCTTTTTTCCGAGATGACCGTGCTCGAAAACGTGCTGGTCGCCTTCCACAAGGAATACCGGTCGAACTTTTTCTCGACGATTTGCCGGCTGCCGTCCTTCCAGCGCGACGAGCGGCATTTCCGGCAGGCGGCGATGGCGCTGCTCGCCTATGTCGGCCTTTCCGCCTATGCCCATGAGAAGGCGGAGAACCTGGCGTTCGGCCACCAGCGGCAGCTCGAAATTGCCCGGGCGCTCGCCCTGTCGCCGCGGCTCCTGCTGCTCGACGAGCCGGCGGCCGGCCTCACCCACACGGAAATCGAGAACCTGATCGCCCTGGTTCGGGACCTTGCCGCCAGCGGCATCACCATCCTGATCGTCGAGCACCATGTCGAGCTGATCATGGAAATCTCGGATCATGTGACGGTGCTCGACTACGGCGAACTGATCGCCTCGGGCAGCGCTTCCGAGGTCCAGACCGACCCCAAGGTGATCGAGGCCTATTTCGGCAGCCAGACTTTCGGCGATGGCCCGGCGCCCGCCGCCGGAATCGAAAGCGGGGAGGGTTAGCCGTGGCCGCCCTTCTCGAAGTCCGGAACCTGTCCGTGACCTACGGGCATGTCGAGGCAGTGCGGGACGTCTCGCTCCAGGTCGAGGAAGGCGAGTATGTCTCGATCATCGGCAACAACGGCGCAGGGAAGAGCTCGACCCTGAAGGCCATCGCCGGCGTCGTCAAACCGGCCGGCGGCGAGATCGTTTTGGACAGCAAGCCGATTGCCGGCATGGCTTCGTACGATGTCGTCCGGCGGGGATTGTCGATGGTGCCCGAAGGCCGCCTGATCTTTGCCGACCAGACCGTCGAGGACAATCTGTATCTCGGCGCCTATGCCCGGCGCGGCGGCGGCCGGTCACGGGAAGTGTCGGAGGATCTGGAGCGCATGTTCGCGCTGTTCCCGATCCTCAAGGACCGGCGCGAGCAGTTGGCCGGCAGCCTTTCGGGCGGCGAACAGCAGATGCTGGCCCTGTCGCGGGGGTTGCTCTCCAGGCCCCGCCTGCTGATGATCGACGAAATGTCCCTGGGGCTGGCGCCCCGGGTTCTGGAAACGCTGTTCCCGGTTATCGAAATGCTTAACCGGGAAGGCTTGGCGATCCTGCTGGTCGAGCAGCTGGCCACGGTCGCCCTGCGCTATGCACACAGAAGTTACGTTATGGAGGATTCGAGAATTCTTCTCAGCGGACCGTCCCGGGAACTGGCCAGCGACGAGCGGGTCATCGAGTCCTACCTGGGACGGCGGAAGGCGAGTTGAGAAGGGATCGGGGCCGGTTCGCACAGGTGCGCGCGGCGCTCCGACAGGGGAAATACACTTAACCAGGAATGCCCTTTACCGGGAAAGCAAGGAGGAAAGGAAATGTCGCAAATTGTCGATCTGACCCTGACGCTGGAAGACAACATGCCGGCCCACAAGCTGTTTCAGCGGCCGGTTGTCGTCCCGCATCTGACCCATGAGCAGACCAAGTCGTTCGATCTGGGCGTACCGGGAGACCGGCTGACCTTCGCCACGACCTATATCGGCACCATCGACCATATCGCGACCCATGTGGACGCGTTCTACCACGTCAATCCGAACGGCGCGTCGGTCGACAAGATGCCGCTCGAGATTTTCATGGGTAAGGCCGTGTGCTTCGACATGACCCACATTCCCGATCTCGGCGATATCGACGTGGCCGAAATGGAAGAGGCGGAAGCGAAGGCCGGCGTGAAGGTCGACGGCCATATCGTGCTGATGAACACCGGCCTGCACAACCGCCACTATCCGGACGTCAAGGTGGTCTGGAGTAATCCCGGACTGACGGCGGAGGCGACCCACTGGCTGGCCGACCGCAACTCGACCTTCCACGGCGTCGAGGGGCCGTCGACCGACAAGCCCTCATGGGACGAATTCCCGAACCATCGCGTGTGCCGGGATCGGGGCATCTCCCACTACGAATGGCTGATCAACCTCGAAGAGCTGGTCGGCAAGGGCGAGTTCATGTTCTACGGCCCGCCGCTCAAGATCAACAACGGCAGCGGCTCGCCGGTGCGGGCCTGGGCCGTGCTCGATTGAGGGAGGGAGCGCGCCCGCCCTTGCGCCGGCGTCGGCCGGCGCGGGGGGGGGGCGCGGAAGGGGGAAACGGTATGAGCGGC
>FZLR01000040.1 GCA_900197615.1 Rhodospirillaceae bacterium Spongia-Bin9 | reverse complement strand
AGCTTGCGGCGATCGGGGCGCTCGAAACGCGCGGCCGCCGCGAGCACGCGCCGGCGGTCGCGGAATTTGCCGGGAGCCTGGCGGCGAGGCTCTTCGCCCGGGACCGCAGGGATCGTTCCCGAGACGCCGCGCAGGTCGTGGCCGAAGCGAGCCTGCTGGATGCGGCGCTCGGCACGCTCGTCGCGCTCGATGCCGGGCGCGGGCAGGATGTCCTGCTGACCGCTGCCCGCCGGCGCGAGGCGGGCCGGGCAACGACCGCGGATATCGTGGTCGCCAACGCGCTCTACCGGGTCCGGCGCACCGCCCTCTTCGGTCTCGGCTACACGGATTCCGACGCCGCAGCGGCGTTCCTCGCCGGGCCGGACGGCCTGAACGATCCCGATTCACGGCTGCGGGCGGCCGCTGTCCGGTCGATCGCGGTGCTCGGCAGAAAGAATGCGGCCGCGGCGGTCGTCCCGGCGCTGACCGATTCCCGTACCGAGGTGCGCATGGCGGCCGCCCGCGCCCTGGGGCGGCTGGGCGACCGGCGCGCGGTGGCGCCGCTCGTCATCGGTCTCGCCGATCGCCACGCGCAGGTCCGCAGGCTGGCCGCGGAAAGCCTCGGCTACCTCGCCGATCCGGCGGCGGCAGCGCCGCTAGGGCGAAGCGCCGCCCGCGACGACAGCCCGGTCGTCAGGAAGGCCGCCCGGTTCGCCCTGACCCTGCTCGGCCGGGCCAGGCCCTGAACGTGGCGAGAAATCCGCGCTAGTTGCAGATCGCCATTACCCGCGAGGGGCCGCCGGTCCCGCGGACATGCTTGGGCGCGCCGACCGTCAGCAGGCATTTGCTCGGGTCTTCCACCTGGGCGAGAAGATCGAGGTTGGCCGCGTTCTCGACGAACAGAAGGCCGCGCTGCAGGAGGCGGACATGGGCGTGCCAGGAATTGGTCCACTTGTCGTCGTCGCCCCGGCCGGACTCGCCCGAATCGATGCCGATATTGTCGGCGACGATGCCCGTGATCTCGATCTTCCTGGCTTCCATCACCTCAATCAGCTTGTCCACCCCCGCCTTGCTCAGCCCGGGATAGTTGAAGCCGTTGATGTAGGGGTGTTTCATAAAGTCGGCGCCCTGGAAGTAGAAGCGCGACCAGCCGAAATTCAGCACCAGCCAGTCGCCGTCCTGCAGCTTGTCGGCGACCGCCGCGATGTCGTCGGCGCCGACCACGTTGGGCGAGGAATTTGAGAAGTCGGTGACCGATTTGTCGGGGCTGGGTTTGCCGCCGTTCTTGTCGAGCTCGGCCTGGACACGGCCGGAAATGTCGATCAGCACGACCCGGCCGATCAGGTCCTCGGCCGTGAGCTGGTGGACCAGCCTGCGCTTGCCGGGCGCGATGCCGGCGGCCTCCATCGACCCCTTGTTGTTGATGTAGTGGCCGGGGGCATCGATATGGGTGCCGTGATGCTCGCCGACGGTCAGCGTCCCCAGATCGAAATGCCCCTGGCTGGTGGGAAACTTGACGACCGACAAGATCGCCGGCGCGCCGAAGCTCGGGAATTGCCGGGCGTCGCCCCAGGGCTGGTTCATATCCGCCTTGGTGCGGTCGCTGGCCATCGGCTTGTAGGTCGGGATCGGATGAGTCAGATCCAGTACCTTCGGGCCGGCCCAGGAGGCCGGGGCGGCGGTCGCGGCGGCTAACGCGGCGACGGCTGCGGCGACTGCGATGAGACGCGGGTTCATCAGGCCCTCCATGCTTCGATTCGGTCGCTCCGGACATGCCGTGCGCCCGGATACGATATACCGGCCGGGACCGCCCGGCCAACCCTCTTCCGGCGCGGTCCGGCGTTGTCGGGCAGGCCGGGCCGGCCTACAGCTCGGTATACTTCGCGGCGCTGCCGTAGGCCTTGTCGACCGGGTATTTCGCTTCGTTGGCGGCGATCTTGTCGGCGGCGGCCGCGGGGAGGTCGATGCCGGCCCGCTCCGCGATCAGCAGCAGGTAGACCAGGACATCGGCGCATTCCTCGGCCAGCCGGGCCCGCATCTCTTCGCCTTCGGCTTCCCGTTCGAATCCGCCTTCGGATTTCCATTGGGTCAGTTCGAGCAGTTCGCCCGCTTCCAGATTGAGCGAGACGATCAGGTCCTTGAGCGAATGGAACTGGCGCCAGTTGCGGGCGTCGCGAAAGGCGATGAGCCGCCGCGTCAGCGCCTCGAGCGATAGCGGATTGGAGTCCATGAAACAGCGCCTCTTTCCTGTCCGCAGCGATCTGACGCACTGCCCCGGCGCGGCCGGTGCTGCTAGCCCGTGGCCCGGCGCGCGCCGTTGCGGCGGCGCCTTCCGGAACGGCACAGACCATGCGGATCGTCCATCTCTCCGACACGCATATCGCCCATGACCGGCCGGAGCGCGCGGCCGGTCTCGAAGCCTGCGTCGCGTACATCGACGCCCTGGAGCCGCCGCCCGATGCTGTCGTCCACACCGGCGACATTGCCCATAACGGGCGCATCGCGGAATACCGCACCGCGCGGACGCTGCTCGACCGGTTGCCGATGCCGTATTTCGTCCTGCCCGGCAACCGCGACGACCGGCGGAACCTGGCCGCGGTCTTCGCCGACGGGCGCTACATCCGGCCGGACATGCCCTTCGTGCAGTATACCGTCGAGGATTTTCCAGCGCGGCTGATAATCGGCGATTCGCTCAACCAGGGCGTCAGCAAGGGCCGGCTCTGCGCGGAACGGCTCGCCCATATCCGCCGGATGCTGGAGGCCGATGCGTCCCGGCCGGCCTGCCTGTTCCTGCACCATCCGCCATTCGAGGTCGCGGTCGGGCCCTATCCGCGCCATTTCGATCCGTGGGCCGAAGCCGGGGCGCTCACCGCCGAACTGCGCCGCCACGACCATCTGTGCGGCATTTTTTGCGGCCATGTCCACCGGGCGTTCGACACGGCGGTCGGCGGCGCGAAAGCCAGCGTCGTGTCCTGCCTCGCCGACGACCTGCGCTGGGACCGGCCGGAGCGCGCGAAACGGGGCCTCCCGGTGCTCGGCATCCACACGATCGCTGCGGAGGTGCCGGCAGCCGCGTAGAGGAGAAGGCGGGAAATACACTGACCTGGCTCCAGTCCGGGCAGAGGGGACGGTTCCATTCAGGCAGAGAGTCCTCGCGCTTAACGGACGACGATCGGCATGTCGAGCGACGGCGTTTCGAACAGCGCGAAGAACGCCTCGATCCCTGCCGTATCCCCGTCCGCTGCTACGTCGCCGGCGGCGATGCCGGCCGGAAAGTTCACGCCGCCGGTCACGGTCGATTCCAGGAAGGCCCGGCTGAAGCGCAAACGGATATCCGCCCGGTCCGGCGGATCGGCGTGAAACTGGCAGACGCCGCGGCGGACCTCCAGCGCGCAGGTTTCCTCCGTGTCCGTCGTCTCGAAGGCGACCGTCAGGTGCGTGTCCAGCGCGGCCTCCGCCCGCAGCCGGACGGTCATCGTTTCGATCATCCGGGCCATCGGGAAGGTGCGCACGGTGTCCGGGTGGCCGAACGGCAGGCCGCGCGGCGGCTTGAGCCTGCCTTCCAGTTCCAGCGCGGCGGTCAGCGCCCAGTTGCGCCAGTTGGTGTTCGCTTGCGCAAGGCCCCACCGGCGCAACGCATCGGCG
This sequence comes from Rhodospirillaceae bacterium Spongia-Bin9, assembly GCA_900197615.1. Classification (GTDB taxonomy): domain Bacteria; phylum Pseudomonadota; class Alphaproteobacteria; order Bin65; family Bin65; genus Bin65. The sequence goes on along the minus strand of FZLR01000040.1, from coordinate 24,686 downwards.
CGCAGGGCGCGGGCCTCGCCGTCGCCGGTGTCGGCCGAGACCAGCCAGCTCGCCAGTTCCGCCGACCATTGGGCGTCGCCGTCGTCCAGGGCCTTGCGGGCCTCGCCGAGCAGGGCATCCCGGCCGCCCATCAGGACGACATAACGCGCCGCCCGCTCCTGCCGCGGCGGCGGGTCGAGCTTCGCGGGATCGCCATCGAACCAGCCGACATAGCCGGCATAGATCGCTGGCGCCGAGTGCTTGTAGCTGCCGTAGAACTCGCCGAGCCAGTCATGCTCCGCCAGATGCGGCGGCATGGCGACACGGTCGGCCAGTTCGTCCGGCGTCGCGCCCTTGTTGATCCAGCGCACCGTCTGGTCGTGGAGATACTGGATGGCGTCGCGATACGCCGTCAGCACGCCATCCACCGCGTCCGCGCCGCCGACCGGCCGGCCGTGATGCGGGATCAGCGTTTCGGGCCGAAGGCCGCGCAGCCGGTCGATGGCGCGGGCCCAGACCATGGGGTTGCGGAAGCCCGTGCCGCGCAGGGCGTAGATGTTCGGGAAGGTCTCGCCCTGGATAACGTCGGCCGAGAGGAGAACGCGGTCCTCCTCACTCCAGACGACGACCTGGTCGTCGGTTTCGCTCGGCAGATGGATCAGGGTCAGGCGGACGCCCGCGACCTCGATTTCCTCCTGCCCGGCGAAAGTCCGCGTCGGCGCGATGAAGCTGCGCCGGCCCGGAATGTTGGGCGGGCCGAGGCCGGAGCCGACATTGCCGTCCTCGCTGCGCGGCAACTGGAAGCCGAAGGTGTACATGGCCCGCCGCGCCAGCACCGGCGCGAGCAGGCCGCTGTCCCGCGCCAGATGGTCGGTCAGTTCGTCGAGCGCGATCACCTCGACGGCGCCCGACCGGACCTCTTCTTCCGAGACGAAGGCCTTGATCCCGCTGATATGGTCCGGATGGACATGGGTGTAGACGACGGCGCGGATCGGCTTGTCTGTGATTTCCCGGAACCGCTCGGCGACCGGCTCCGCGAATTCGACCGTCGGTAGCGTATCGACCAGCACACAGCCGTTGTCGCCCTCGATCAGGGTGCAGTTCGACGGGCTGAAGCCGTAGGCGACATGGTAACGGCCGGCGACGGTGCGGATCGACGGCTCGAACTTTGCGTTCTGGCGCGCAAGGCGCGGATGGACGGTCATCGGGCTTCCGGTTTGCAGTTCTCTTTCGAGCACGCCTTATAGCGGTAGCGCGCCGGTCGGAAACAGCCTGCGGTGAGAAGTCCGGGTCAGACCTTGCCCGCGCTGGCAATGGCGGCGACGTTGAGCAGGCCGCGCACCGTGGCGTTGGGCGTCACGATATGGGCGGCCCCGTTATAGCCGAGCAGGATCGGGCCGATCGGCTGGGCGTTGCCGAGCGCGGACAGCGCATGGATCGCGGCGTTGGCGGCATCCATCCCCGGAAAGATCAGGATGTTGGCCCGGTCGGTGAGCCGCGCCTCGGGCAGGAACCGGTCGCGCGCCGCCTTGTCGAAGGCGAGGTTGAGCTGCATCTCGCCTTCGAACTCGAAGTCGGCCCCGGTCTCGCCGAGAATTTCGGTCGCCCGGCGCATCCGGGCCGCGCTCGGGCTGGCATAGGCGCCGAAATTGGCATGGCTGATCAGCGCAACCCGCGGCGTCAGGCCGAAGGCGCGGACCTGCGCCGCCGCCATCCGGCAAATCCCGGCGATTTCCTCGGCATCCGGCTCGTAGTTCACATAGCCGTCGGCAATGAAGACGGTGCCGGTATCCATGATGAGCGGCACCAGCGCCGAGGCTGTTTCCGCCCCGGTTCCCAATATCTGGTCGATCCGCTCCAGATGGGTCGAGTAGTGGCCGGTCGTGCCGCAGATCAGGCAGGCCGCCCCGCCTTCGCGGACATGCATCGCCGCGGCGAGTGTATCGCTGGTCCGGAACAATTTGCGGGCGGCTTCCGGACCGATACCGTCGCGGGCGCGCAGCGCGTGGAGTTTCTCGCCGTAGCGCTCGACCAACTCCTCGGAATCGAGGTCGAACACCTCGAATTCGCGGCCGGGCGCAATGCGCAGGCCCATTTCCGTGCAGAGCGCGGCGATCCGGCCCGGCCGGCCGGTAGCGACGGGAACGGCGATGCCCTCGTCGAGGATATTCTGGATCGCCCGCAACACCCGTCTGGACTCGCCCTCGGCGAAGATCACCTTGCGCGCCGCCGCCCGGGCGCTGTCGAAGATCGGCCGCATCAGGAAGCTGGTGCGGTAGACGAAGCGGGAGAGCCGGTCCCGGTAGGCGTCGATATCGTCCAGCGGACGGGTCGCCACGCCGCTGTCCATCGCCGCTTTCGCCACGGCCGGGGCGATGGCGCCGAGCAGCCGCGGATCGAACGGTCGGGGCAGCAGGTAGTCGCGGCCGAACTTCAGCCGCTGTTCGCCATAGGCGCGAGCGACCTCGTCGGTGATGCCCGCGCGCGCCAGTTCCGCCAGCGCCGCGACGCAGGCGAGTTCCATGTCGCGATTGATGCCGGTCGCCCCGGCATCGAGCGCGCCGCGGAAGATGAACGGAAAGCACAGGACGTTGTTGACCTGGTTGGGATAGTCGGTCCGGCCGGTGCAGATCACGGCGTCCGGGCGCGCCGCGCGGGCTTCTTCCGGCGCGATTTCCGGGTCCGGGTTGGCGAGCGCCATGATGAGCGGGTCCGGCCCCATGCGGCGGCACTGGTCGGGGCTCAGCACGTTCGGCCCGGAAAGGCCGAGAAAAATCTCCGCGCCGTCGATGACCTCGTCCAGCGTGCGGGCCTCGCTGTCCTGCGCAAAGGCGGCCTTGTGCGGCTCGGCCTCGCAGCCCTTGCAAACCAGCCCGTCGATATCCAGCAGCCAGACATTTTCGCGCTTCAGCCCCAGGTCCAGCAGCATGTTCAGGCAAGCGATGCCCGCCGCGCCGCCGCCTGTCGAAACCAGCTTGACCCGCCCGAGTTCCTTGCCGAGCAGATGCATGGCGTTGACGACGGCGGCGGCGACCACGATGGCGGTGCCGTGCTGGTCGTCGTGAAAGACGGGGATATTCATCTCCGCCTTCAGCCGCCGCTCGACGGCGAAGCAGTCCGGCGCCTTGATGTCCTCCAGGTTGATCGCGCCGAATGTCGGTTCGAGCCGCCGGATCGTATCGGCCAGGGCGTCCGGATCGCTTTCGTCGATCTCGATGTCGAATACGTCGATATCGGCGAACTTCTTGAACAGGACGGCCTTGCCTTCCATAACCGGCTTCGCCGCCAGCGCGCCGATATTGCCGAGACCGAGCACGGCAGAGCCGTTGGTCACGACCGCGACCAGATTGGCCCGCACCGTGTAGCGCGCCGCATCGCCCGGCCGTTCGGCGATTGCCGTCGACGCCTCGGCCACGCCCGGCGAATAGGCCAGTGCTAGATCGCGCTGGTTGGCCAGCGGCTTGGTCGGACGGATCGCCAGTTTGCCCGGCCGCCCGGCCTCATGGTAGCGCAGTGCTTCCCGGTCCATGTCCTGCCCTTCCCCGGCGCAACGCGGTCTTCGCCGCCGCGAACCGTAGCACAGATTTCCGGGGGGCGGCCGTGCGCCCTAGTCGGCGGTCGCGGCCTTTCGGCCGACAGGCCTGCAGATTCGCACGCCGAGGCCGATTGGATACCACATATTGAAAATACTCTTCAGGTGTTGCAATATATTGAAGATTTTTCGATATCGGTGTATGGTCCCAAGGTAATTTCGCGGCCGGGGCGTCCGGGGATTGAACATGGACGGCACAGTGAACACATCCGGCAGGCCGCTCGACCGTTCTTTCGACGGCTATCGCCAATCCCGCTCGACGGATCCCCGTCCCATGACCCACGTTTTCCATCGCTCGCTCTCGGGCACCATGCCGACGGTTTCCCATGGCGAGGGCGTCTACATCTACGATACCGACGGCCGGGAATATCTCGACGGCTGCGGCGGCGCTGCGGTTTCCTGCCTGGGCCACTCGGACGGCCGGGTGAAGCGGGCGATTACCGAACAGCTGGAGAAGATCCCCTTCGCCCATACCGGCTATTTCACCAACTGTCCGGTCGAACGGCTGGCGGAAAAGCTGGCCGACCGCGCGCCGGGCGACCTCGACAAGGTGTTCTTCGTCAGCGGCGGCTCGGAGGCCATTGAGACCGCGCTCAAGATGGCACGCCAGTATTACGTCGAACGCGGCGAGACCGGGCGCACCAAGTTCATCACACGGCGCCAGAGCTTCCACGGCAACACGCTGGGCGCGCTCGCCGCCGGCGGCAACCGCTGGCGCCGCGCCCAGTTCGAGCCGCTGCTGATCGAGACCCACAGGATCGAGCCTTGCTACGAGTATCGCGGGCGGAGGCTGGAGGAGACACCGGAACTCTACGGGCTGCGGGTCGCCGACGAGCTGGAGAACAAGATCCTCGAACTCGGCCCCGAGACGGTCGCCGCCTTTATCGCCGAGACCGTGATGGGGGCGACGGCGGGCGCCGTGCCGCCGACGCCGGGCTACTTCGAACGCATCCGCGAGATCTGCGACCGCTACGGAATCCTGCTGATCCTGGACGAGGTGATGTGCGGCATGGGCCGGACCGGCACCATGTTCTCCTGCGAGCAGGACGGGGTCGTGCCCGACCTACTGACCCTCGCCAAGGGGCTGGGCGCGGGCTATCAGCCGATCGGCGCCGTGATGGTGGCGGACCATGTGTTCCGGGCCATCGCCGACGGCAGCGGCTTTTTCCAGCACAGCCACACCTATATGGGCCATCCGGTGGCCTGCGCCGCCGGCAACGCCGTGATCGACGCCATCGAGGAAGACGGCCTCCTCGCCAACGTGTGCGAGCGCGGCGCGGAGCTGCAGCGTTGCCTCGGCCTCAAGCTCGGCCAGCACCCCCATGTCGGCGACATTCGCGGGCGCGGCCTGCTGATCGGCATCGAGATCGTCCGGGACCGCGGCACCAAGGAGCCGTTCGAGCCGGAGCGCAAACTGCCGGCGCGCATCAAGGCGGCGGCGCTGGCCGAGGGCCTGATGGTTTATCCGATGGGCGGCACCATCGACGGCCTGTCGGGCGCCCATGTCCTGCTCGCGCCGCCCTACACTATCGACGCCGGCCATGTCGAAGTCATCGTCGATCGGCTGAGCGCGGCGCTCGATACGGCGCTCGCCGCGTAACCGGCAAGGGCGCCCACTGCGGCAGGTGTGGCACCTGCCGTCCTTCTATGGCATCGTCGGCCCGGCATCGATCTGGAGCGAAGAAATGGCACAATTCGTCGTTTCGCCGCATATGCGGCTGCATGAATGGGTGGCGGAGGAGAAGGGGTTCTTTTTCGACGTCGGGCTCGACTACACGTTTCGCGAGCAACTCGGCTCCAGCGATGGAAGCGACCACGATCTGGGCGACAGGATCGGCGCCTACCAGACCTTCGAAAGGGGGCGGACCTGCGATGTCAGCGCCGCCTGCCACTGGACGGTCAACGCCGCCGCGGCGTCCGGCCACGGCAAGCTCTATCCCGGTTGCTATTCGGTTTCGCCCTGCGGAATTTTCGTCCCGGCGGACTCGGCCATCCGGCGGCCGGAAGACCTCGCCGGGATTCCGATTTCGGTCGGCTACCAGTCGGGCAGCCACTATTCCACCATCCAGACGCTCGAAGAATTCATGGCGCCCGAGGACATCAGGCTCTCGTTCGCGGACGGGCTGCTGTTCCGCCGGCTCGAGCTGCTGGTCGACGGCGAGGTTCCGGCGGCCAGCCTGTTCAGCGGGCCGTTCTACTTCGCCGGGCAGCTCGGCTTCCGCAAGATCGTCGATACCAGCTTCATGATGGCGTCGATGATCACCGGCGATCCCGATCCCGGCGACGTCGAGAAGTATTTCGAGGCCCTGCGCCGCGCCCAGGCCGAGATCGACCTCAGGCTCGAATTGCACCGCCATCACTATCGGCGCGAATTCCCGGAACGGTTCCACGACGCGATGGACGTGCGCCGCTTCGGCCCCGGCGAACGGCTGGTTTTCGAGACCTATACCGAGGACATTTTCGAGCGCTCGCGAAGCTGGATTGCCGAGCGCGGAATTTTTCCCGAAGGCGGGCTCGGCAACGCCTCGTACCGGGACACGATATTCGCCGCCGCATGATCCGCGCAGGGGCTCTGGCCGGTCACTGGCCGCAGAGTGCCGCGTCGGTCTTCGTCGTGGACAGCAGTACGGCCTGTTGCTGGAACCACCTGGCGTAGCTCTTCGCGATCCCGGCCAGCTTGGCGAGGGCTTCGGACCCTGCCGGATGAATCACCTTGAAGATCAGCGAATTTTCCTGCGCCGTCTTCGCCATACCCTCGCCGCGCCAGTAGCCCTGCGCCGGGATGACGGTAAAGCCGTCCGGAAAAGCAGCGACGACGACGCTCTCCACGAAGGCCTGCCACTCCTTTCTCGGAATCGGGCGACCGCCGGGGCCGGACAGGCCGACATAGACCTCTGTGACCATCGCCTTCTCGAACAGGGGCGAACAGCCGGCCGGGGCCGCGCCGGCCGCGCTTTCTTCCAGGCCGCTGGCAACGAGGAACGGCGCGAGACACAGCAGCAGGACGGGCGTCAGCCGCCGCCGGCGCGAAGGGTTGGATGCGGTCATGGATTCTGGTCCCAGTCGGGGTCGTCGCTGGGGCTGAGCGGCGTGTCGCCGACCAGCAGGCCCTTGCCGGGAATATGGTTGATCTCCAGCCGGATGCCGTCCGGGTCCTCGAAGACGAAGTAGTAGTAGCCCGGCGCAAAGTCGCCTTCCAGCGGGCCGCGGTCGATACGGCCGCCCAGCTTACGCACCTGTACGGCCGCGGCGTCGACATCCTCGCGGCTGCGCGCGCGGAAGCAGAAATGATGCAGGCCGACCCGGTTCGCCGCGAAGCGCTCGCCGGAGTATTCCGCGGCGCAGCGCTGGATGCCGAGCGCCGTCCGGCCGCCGACATGGTAGAGGAAATTGTTGCCGTCATAGACCTTCTTAAGCCCGAGGAAGGGCAGCAGCCCCGAATAGAATTCCCGCGCCCTTTCCCACTGGCTGACCGTCAGGATGATATGGGCGGCGCCGTTGACTTCGATCATTTGTTTCTCCGCGCGATACCCGCAGGCGTCAGGCCGCCGTTTCCTTCGGCTTGTAGCCGGGCAGGAGGTTTTTCTTGGTTTCCTCGTCCCACTCCAGCATCAGCTTGCCGAGCTCCTTGCCGGCGTCGTAGCCGCGGCGCAGGGCGGGGCGCTGCTGCAGCGCCTTGTACCAACGCCTGACGTTCGGGAACATCTCCAGATCGACCTTCTGGCCCTTGTAGGTGATGACCCAGGGCCAGCACGCCATGTCGGCGATTGAATAATCGCCTGCGATATAATCGCGGCCGTCGAGCCGGCGGTCGAGCACGCCGTAGAGCCGCAGCATTTCGCTCCGGTAGCGCTCGGTGGGATAGGGCAGCGGCTCCGGCGCGTAGAGCGAGAAATGGCCGGCCTGGCCAAACATCGGGCCGACGCCGCCGAGCTGCCAGGACAGCCATTCGAGCACCGTCTTGCGACCGCGCAGGTCGGCCGGCAGGAAGCGGCCGGTCTTCTCGGCGAGGTAGATCAGGATGGCGCCGGATTCGAATACCGGGAGCGGCGGGCCGCCGTCCGGCGGATCGTGGTCGACGATCGCCGGCATCCGATTATTCGGGCTGATGGCGAGGAAATCCGGCTCGAACTGGTCGCCCTTGTAGATGTTGACCGGGACGATCCGGTAATCGAGCTCCATCTCTTCCAGGGCGATGGAGATTTTCCAGCCGTTCGGCGTCGGCCAGTACCAGGCGTCGATCATGGTCTCGTGTCCTCCCGATTCGACGGTCGTCGCTTCCCGGCCAAAGTAACCGCACCGCGCGGGAATTCGAGTGTATAGAAGGCCTCATGCGGCGCGCTTGCCAATGGCGCGCGGGGAAGCGCAGAATCGAAACCTATCCGGTACGGAGGGAACCATGCCGACAGTGACGAAACAGGCGGCGTTCGAGGCGTCGGCGCCGGCCGTGTGGGCGATGGTGCGCGACTTCGGCAGGCTGGACGAGTGGCTGCCGCCGGTCGTCGGCTGCGAGACCGAGGGCGAGGGCATCGGCGCGCTGCGGACGCTCACGCTCGCCGACGGGGCGGTGGTCGTGGAGCGGCTCGAAGCCCATGACGAAGGCGCACGGACGCTGACCTATTCGATGACAGACGCCGGGCCGATGCCGCTGGTCGACTATGTCTCGACCATAACGGTCAGCGCCAACCCGGACGGAACATCGACCATGAGCTGGACGGGCACTTTCGGCGTCTCCGGCGCCGACGAGGGCGACGTCGTCGGCTCGATCGAAGGGCTCTACCAATCCGGGCTGGATTCGGTAGCGGACAAGTTGGCGGCCGGCGTCCATCCGGCAATCGCATCCTGGCCGAGCCAGTCGGTGACCTGACTTCGGCGGCGGCTCGGCGTGCAGGCCGCAGCCCTGCCCGGCACCTGCGCAACGACGAACCTGGCGCGCCGGTATTTGCCGGAGAACGCCCTTGACAGCGCCCGAACGCATAAATGATATTTGCAAATGCAAATATCCTGTCGCTACCTGAAGCGACGACGATGGAATTCGGCTCTTTCGCGCGCAACGACACCCGTTAGCCTTGCGATCCGGGCACGCCGAATGACACGGTAGAAAGGAACTGCGCAATGGACCAGCTCACCCCGGTTCAGCCGGATACCGCCGTCAAACGCAGGCCGCCCCGGTGTCCGCCGTTCCACGAAGCGAAGAGCGCCGACGATCTGCTGCCCTATTTCGACGCGGTCGCGAAGCGCGAGTTCAGCCCCGGTCTGTGGGCCGCCTGGGATTTGCAGAAGGGCGAGAAGGTGCTGCTGCGCGTGGACAGCTGGCACCATCCCATGTGCGTCGAGGCGGCGGTCAAGACGCTGGAAAAATTCGGTTGCGAGTATGAGGTCATCAACGCCGACCGCGGCCCGATACCGACCTTCGAAGGCCACAACGAGGCCGAGCTCTTCATCGACATGACGAAGGAGATCGCCAACTGGTTCGAGGCGTGGGAGAAGCTCGACGACGAGGGCGTTTACGACAAGGTGCTCTGGGGCTTCGGCGGGCCGATCCTTTCGGAACGCAAGCTGAAGGTTCAGCGCTTCCCCTTCATCACGCCGGAAATGGTGATGTCGGCGGCCCACACGGTGCCGGCGGAAATCCTGAAGGCGATCGACGAATGGACCTGGGACAAGTGCCGGCGCACCAAGCGCATGCATATCGTCGATCCCGAAGGCACCGACATCTGGTACACCGCGCATGACGAGTATTTCGATTCGTCGCGGACCTACTTCAACGAAGAGCACATCAAGCAGTGGTATCCGCAGAATGTCGCCTACGGGCGGACCTATCTGCCCGGCCATCTGTGGGGCAAGCCGAATTTCCTGCTGCCCGGCGCGAAGGAAGACGGCACCGGCATCGTCGCCGGAACCATGAACCACATCGGCCCGTTCCCGCACATCAAGCTGAAGATGGAGGGCAGCAAGGTGGTCGACATCGAAGGCGGCGGCGAATTCGGCGACAAGCTGCGCAACCTTCTGGACCAGACCTACAACGTCCAGTATCCGGGCCATCCCGATAAGGGGCTGATGTACTGGTGGGAGAATTCGATCGGGACGAACCCGAAGATCCACCGGCCGCGCTCTGGCTATCTGGACGGCTGGAACTGCGCCCTCTATGAGCGCATGCGCAGCGGCGTGGTTCACATCGGCTACGGCTCCGTCATCTCCAGCGCGATGGAGAAGGAAGCCGTGCTCAGCGGCATGCCCATCGTCGGCCACTGGCATGTCCACCTGTATTTCCCGGATGTCGATATCGAAACCGTCGACGGCGGAACGGAGCGCATCATCGAGGACGGCCGGCTCCTGGCCCTCGACGATCCGCATGTCCGCGAAGTCGCCGCCAAATACGGCAATCCGGACGATTTCCTGCAGGAGGACTGGATCCCCGCCATTCCGGGAATCAACATGGACGGCGATTACTGGCGCGACTATGCGCAGGATCCCATGGACTGGACCGCCACCGAGCTCAGCATCTGTCGCAAATGGCATCATCTCTACATGAAGATGACCGGCGCGGAGCATGGCGGGCAGGCCCATTGCGATCACTGAGCCGGCCGCGGACAGCAGTCGCGAAGACCCCTGACAACACTGTGGAGTAGGCGTAATGGCCCAATTCATCACCGTTCACCGCGCCCCGGGATTGCTGCAGGAGGAGTGGGTCGAGAACGCGGTTCACGTCTATCGGGCGGAATTGGCGTCTTTCGTCCACGCCTACGTCAACCTCGGCAGCGGTTTCATCGTTACGATCTACGAATCCGAGAGCCGGGATACGCTGATCGAACAGTTCGAGCGGTTGGGCCTGCCCTACGACGAAATTCACGAAATCCAGTTCTCCCAGTCCTTCGGGGAGATGGAGGGCATGCTCAAGCAGATGGGCAAGATCTAGCGCCGCGCCGGTTATTCCGCCGGGCGACGAAGCGAGGGCGACGACCATGGGCGAAAATGGACCGGAACTGACCATCGCGCCGCCGCGGCCCGACCGGCCGCCGCTGCACAACAATCTCTTCAACTGCATGCAGAAGGGCAACGCCAACCTGACGCTGCTGTTTCCCTATCTGCACCGCGGCGCCATGGTGGCCGCCGGCGCGCTGTTCATCGGCGGACCGGACCGGAGCTACGGCCATTTCTACCATCACAACAGCGTCGACGAGGTGATTACGAATTTCACCTCCAACGGCGCGATGCTGCAGCCGGGGCAGGTCTACTGCGGCGGGCGGCGCCACGGCGTCAATTCCTTCCTCAAGGACGAGAAGAACGCCGATAATTTTGCCCTGATGAGCGTTGTGCAGCGCCAGACCGACGACGGTACGCCGCAGACCGAAGGCATCAGCGTCCACTGCGAGAAGTGCCGGTATCAGCTCTTTTTCGAAGAGTTCGATGCGTCGCCCGACGACGACTCGACGGATCGCACCCATCCCTTCCCGTCGGTTGCCTGCCTGCCGCCGATCTTCGACAAGTTCAACGCGGACGAGGGCATGCGCACCTGTCCCGAATGCGGAACGCGCAACGCGCAGTTCCCGGTTTCGTCCTGGGGCTGGGAGGAATACCGGCTGAAGACCGAGGTCATGATCCGGGCCGGAGACGCGCACGTTCACCGCCCGGCGGCGGCAGCCGGCTAGCGAAGCACGGCGGCGCCGGTCCGGGAGGCAGGTCATGATCCGCAAGAAGACCTTCATGACCGTCAGGGAGGCGGCGCAGGGCGGGCCCTACGACGAACGCCCGATGCTGCCCGACGAAATCGATCCCCAACTGCATCTCAGCGTCAACGACCGGCCGCAGCCGTTCCACCTGATCTGCGAGAAGGACACGATGCTCGTGCTGGTCACGGGCGCCGGGCAGGTCCGTTTCCGGGAGTCGAACGTCCATTTCCATCCCGCAGAGCCGGGCGACTTCATCTATATCCCGGCCGGCACGCCGCACCGCTTCGTTCCCGACGTCACGTCGGTCGTACATCGCTACAAGCCGCGCAGGCCCGGGCTAGAAGGCCTCGCCTGGTATTGCGGCGGTTGCGATGCGGAGTTGAAGCGGTACGTCTGGGATACCGAAGCGTTGGTTTCCCAGGCGGCCTACCAGCGATATTGCGAAGCCTTCAACGACTCGGAAACGGACCGGCGCTGCGCAAACTGCGGCGCCGAGCATGAGCCGATCGATCTGTCGCCCTACCGCTGGGCGGCGCTGTCCGAAGAACTGTCGCCATCCAGGGGCGATGCCGCCTGAGAGCGACGATCCGGCGGTGACCTCCGGCGGTCGCTCCGATCCGGCCGTCGGCATCCGGATTTGCGGCCTGAACAAGTCCTTCGACGGCCCGGAGGGCGAACTCGTCGCGCTGGCGGGAATCGACCTGGGCGTGCGCGAAGGCGAATTCCTGTGCATCGTCGGCCCCAGCGGGTGCGGCAAGACCACACTGCTGCGCATCCTTGCCGGGCTCGAACCGCAGTTCGGCGGATCGGTCGATTTTACAGTCGATACCGACGGCAAGCCCCTGCAGTCGATGGTGTTTCAGGAGCAGGGCGTCTTCCCGTGGCTGACCGTGCTGGAGAACGCGGCCTACGGTCTCACGGTGCGCCATGTGCCGAAGGACCGCTGCCGGGCGCAGGCGCGGGACTATCTGCGCAAGCTCGGCCTGTCCGCGTTCGAGGCCGCCTATCCCAGCCAGCTTTCCGGCGGCATGCGCCAGCGGGTCAATCTCGCCCGCGCCTTCGTCAACGACCCGGCCGTCCTGCTGATGGACGAGCCGCTGGGCGCGCTCGACGAGCAGACGAAAATGCTCGTCCAGACCGATCTGCTGCGATTGTGGGAAGGGTCGAACAAGACGGTCCTCTTCATCACCCACAGCCTGGACGAGGCGATTGTGCTCGGTGACCGGGTGGCCGTCATGAGCAACCGGCCGGGGCGGATCAAGACGATCCTCGAAATCGACCTGCCCCGGCCGCGCGACGCGCTGGAGCTGCGTAACAACGAACGGTTCCTGCACCTGCGGCGGCAGGTCTGGGATTCCCTGCGCGAGGAAGTCGTGTCGCTGGAAAGCGACGAAAACCGCGCGCCTTCGCCGTCCGGAGCTCCGCTGTCGTGAGGCGGATCGAAAAATTTCTCGTCGTGGCGAGCCCGGTCGGCGTCTTCGCGCTGTGGGAAATTCTGGCCTATCTCGGCTGGATCGATGTGCGCATCCTGCCGCCGCCGTCCGCGGTTGCGATCACCATGGTCGTCATGTTCGGCGAGGAGGGGCTGCTCGACCACACCGCGGCAACCCTGCTCCGGTTTTTCGTCGGCATGGCGGTCGGCGTCGTGCCGGGCGTCCTGATCGGCCTCACCATGGGAATCTTCCGCTGGTTCCGCGCCTTTACCAATCCCCTGGTCGCGCTGTTCTATCCGATCCCGCGGATCGCGTTGTTCCCGCTGGTGCTGATCCTCGTCGGCATCAACGAAACGTCGAATGTCATCATGATCGCGCTGGGGCCGTTCTTCACGATGCTCATTTCCGCGATGTATTCCGTGCTCAACATCGACCGGATCTATCGCGACGTGGCGGAAAATTTCGAGACCGGCCCGCGCCACCTCTACACCCTGGTGACCCTGCCGGCCGCAATGCCGACGCTGATGGGCGGATTGCGCATATCCGTCGGCCTCGGGCTGCTCGGCACCGTGGCCGTGGAGTTCCTGGTCGGCGAATCCGGCCTCGGCCACGTTATCTGGAACAGCTGGCAGGTGCTGTCGCTGCAGCGCTCGATGGCCGGCCTCGTCGTTTCGGCGATAGTCGGTTTCGCCGTTTACCTGTCGATGGACCTGCTCGAACGCTACCTGGTCCCCTGGCAGAAGAAAACCGCACCCGTTTAGGCCCGGCGGCCGCCGGGCCCTGTCCCGGACGGAAGCCAATCAAGAAGGAGAGTAAAGACCCATGATTTCGATACACAAACGAACCGCGATCGCCGCCATCGCCGGCGCGGTCATGCTCGGATCGTCCGGCCTGGCGCAGGCCCAAGCGGTCACCGTCCGGACTTCGGTCAACCCGCTGGTCTACAGCTACCTGCCGATCTTCCTGGCCGTCGACAAGGGCTATTTCAAGGCCCAGGGCCTGGACGTGCAGGTCAAGGCCTATCGCGGGTCGTCGACCACCCAGGTGCCGCTGCTGGCGCGCGGCGATCAGGACATCGCCCCGATGGTCATGGGGCCCGGCATGTTCAACCAGCATACCCAGGGCTTCGGCCTGAAGATCGTCTCGGCCATCGCAGGTTCCAACGCCAAGTGGAGCGACACGAGCTGGATCATGGTCCGGACCGATGTCTGGAAGGCGAAGAAGCCGAAGACGCTCGCCGACCTGCGCGGCATGTCGGTCGACGGCGGCCCGCTCGGTTCGCCGGTCAACCTGCTGATCCGGGAAGCTCTCAAGAAGGCCGGCCTCGGCATGTCGGATGTCAAGTACAGCGAGAAGTTCAAGTCGCCGCCGGCCTGGATCGCCGCGTTCAAGAACAAGGCGATCGACGTGCAGGCGGCGGTCGAGCCGATCGTGACCATGCTGGAAGCGCAGGGCCTGGCGACGCGCTGGAAATCCTACAAGGATGCCGTGCCGTGGTTCCAGGAGACTTACTTCGCCGCCTCGCCGAAATTCCTGAAAGACAAGCCCGACGCGGCGAAGAAGTTTCTCACCGCCTTTCTGCAGGGCGCGAAGGACGTTCACGCCACCGGCGGCAAGTGGACGCCGGCCCTGCTGGATACGCTGGCCAAATGGTCGAAATTGCCGAAGAAGATCCTGCAACGGATTCCGGGCCCTGCCTACGCGGGCTATTTCGGCAGCATCGACAGGGCTGCGATCGACCGGCAGCAGGCGATCTGGATGAAGCTCGGCGCGGTGAAGAAGAAGGTCGATGTCAACGCCATCATCGACACCTCCTATCTCGACGCCGCCAGAAAGATGGCAGGAGTGAAATAGGACGCGATCCAACGGATACCGCCGCCGGCATTCGGCGGCGGTTTCCGAAGGATGCCGGTTCGGACCTGGCCTCCGCCGCAGCCCCGTCCGGCGCCCGATATCGGGTCCGTCAGCCCCCGAGGTGCGCCAGAAGCGATCCCCGGCCGCAGTGCGGGCAGCTACTCTTGTTCGGTGAGCTTTGGTCTAGTTCGGTGCCCAAGCTATTATCGGAAAGCAGAACTGCCTTCAGTTCTGCTTTTTCCTGTTCGGTTAATTGGGTAAGTAGAGCATTTATGGTAAGTGTGTTCATGCTCTTTATGCAGTGAGTGCGACAATATTTTGAGCTAATTTTTCGAATTTCGCCAAAAAAACACTTGACCTTAAGCAGATTTTATGGCATGGTGGAAATGGATCGGAGGGCCGATCTATTAACCGCATAGTATGGTATTTTCCACGTTATGTAAAACGCAACTCTAACTACGAAAGGTCATTCTGGTGAAAATTTATATCCACCCGATTGTTATATGCGTACTAATCATAGTATGTCTATAATCTTCCCTGTCAATTAAATTCTTACCTAGAATAGGAATAATTGGGAAAAACTCGCTGAATGATGGCGGTGGCGTGTGCGCCCCATCATTCAGCGTTTTGTTTTTAAAGTCAGTGGGTTAACTAACTTTTGGGAAATGGGGCCAGCAGGAAGCCAGTGATGTTTTAAACGCATACGCTGATCGGTTCGAGTCCGTTTGGCTCCACCTACCTATTTTTTTTATCTGTTGTGGGTTATGTGTGACCACTACAGAATTAGAACGAAGTCAAAATAATCCTTAGTGCCGGAGCCTGGCAGGCACCTGCCCGATCGAAACGGATGCGCCCTAGCCTTTCTCCGCCTTCTTCGCGTCGAAATATTTCTTGGTCGTGAAGCTCAGGCCCCGGTCGGCGTAGCCGCGGCACTGGCGGTCCTTGAACTCGACCGCCTTTTCCCACTCGTCGACATCGTACATCTCGCGCTCGGCGACGCAGCGGATTTCCGAGACCGTGCGGGCGTCGAGGCCCAGTTTTTCGGCGATCTCCTCGTCCGAAAACCCCGGCTTGCGTTTCTCGGCCGGCAGGTGTTCGACATAGTCGATCTGGAACGACTGGGCCATCTCCACCACCCGGTCGCGGTATTTCCGGTATACCTCGGGATCGACGAAATAGAAGGGCATGGCCCGCTCCTAACGTAACTGGCGCTTGTCGGCGCCCACGGGGCACACCCGCATACATTCGAAACACTGGCCCTGGCTGATGTTGGCGTAGGTCATGGACCACAGCGTCCGGGTCATCAGGGTCGAGTTGAGGATCATGCGCCGCCGGTCCCGGTCGTCCTCGTCGAACAGCTTTTCCATCGCCTTCTGGAAGCCGGGCACCCAGTAGGTCTGGACGCGGGTGGTGCAGCGCGCCTGGTCGAAGCGGCGGCTGGCGACGCGGCCGTCCTCGAGCGTGCCGCCGATGCAGCCGCCATCCTCGATCGGGCACACCGCCATGCACGGCGTCCTGCCGATCTCGTCGTACATGTCCACGCATTGCGGCGCCGGGCAGGCCGGCGTCTCCGGCTGCGGGTCGGGGTCCAGCGCCAGGGTCGTGATGACGGCGGAATAGTACATGAAGCCGAATTCCGGGTGCAGCACCGGGCCGGCCAGGCTGGCCGAGCCGCAGCCCGCCAGCTCCGCCGCCAGCGACATGCTGAGAAAGGGCTGCCGCCCCTTGTCCAGCGCCTGCGGGACGTTGAGCGCGTAATAGCCGTAGGTGCGCTCGATATGGGTCGCGACCCGGTTGGCGAGGGCGGAGATGCGGTCGGTGGTCGAGCTGACCTCCATATGCTCGTATTTCGGGCTCTGCCAATCGGCCGCCCGCGGCTGTGCGCCGCCCATCACGACGACGGATTTCGCGCCGGGCAGATAGTCGGCCGGGCGCTTGCCTTCCGGCGCGGCGGTGAAGGCCTCCGCGTCGGCCACGCCCATGACCAGGGCGCCGCTCCGCAGGGCGAAGGCGCGCAGGTCTTCCTTGATATTGCCGGCGGCGCCGGCGGCGGTCCGGTCGTCTGCCATCGCGCTACTTCAGTTTTCGTTCCTTGCGCCCGATCGGGCACACGCGCATGCATTCGAAACACTGGGCGACGCTCTCCTTGTAGAAGCTGACCGCACCGCAGGACCGGGCGAAGAAGTCCGAGTGGATCATCATGCGCCGGCTGTCCTTGTCCTCTTCCTCGACGATCTGGTCGAGCGCCTTCTGGAAGCTCGATATGCCGAAATTCATCGAGCGCGAGACGCAGCGTTCCCGGTCGTAAAAGACGCTCTCGATCTTGCCGTCCTCGTCGATGGACCCGTCGAGGCAGCCGCCGTCGTCCGCCGGGCAGGCCGCCATGCAGGGCGTCTTGCCGATATGGCGGTAGGTCTGCACGCACATCGGCGCCGGGCACACACCTTGTTCGAGCATGTCGTCGTAGTCGAGTTCCAGCGTCGTCAGGCAGGCCGAATAGTAGAGCAGCCCGAATTGCGGATTGAGGATGATGTTGGCGGCGAAGGAGCGGGTGCCGCAGCCGGCCAGCACCGCGGCAAGCATCATCGACATGCGCGGCTGGTAGCCGGCGGTCGGCAGGGCCGGGCCCTGCAGGGCGTAGTAGCCGAGCTTCCGTTCGATATGGTCGGCGACGACATGGATCGCCCGGTCGTTGGCGAAGTCGTAGCCGTTGACCTCCATGATCCGGTGATCTGGCGATTGCCAGGCCCCCGCGCTCGGCCCGCGCACGCCGACGACGATGACCGATCTGGCGTTCGGCAGGATGTCGTACGGGCGATACCCTTCCGGAACATACTCTTCCCAGCGCTCGACCGGCGCGATCCCGACGACGTCGCCGCCGGCCTTAAGCGCGAGCGCCTTGATATCGGCCGTCCGCCGGGTCCGTTCCGGCATTCGCGGCACGGTCTCGCGCCCGTCCGAAGGGGTTGCGCTACTGGTGGGCATGGTTCTCCGCAGGGGCCGGGCCGGCGCCAAATCGAGACTATCCTACACGTTAGAGAATTGCCGGTCCCGGTCAACAGGATCGGCGAAAGGCCGGGAACGGGCCGGGAGTGGGTCGGAACGGGCAAAGGCCGATAGACCTGCTGCGCCGGTTGCGCCAGACTGTCGTCGAACGGGAACGGTCGGGATGGCGGCAGCGGGAGCCGCGGCCCGATCCGATGGCGAGGGATGGCGCAGGAATGACCGACCCCTTTCAGTTGCCGGCGTCGCGCGACGACATCCGGGCGATCCAGAGCCGCCGCAAGCGCGCGGCGTTCGAGCGGGCGCGGCAGGCCAAATGGTACCGGGACAAGCTGGACGGCATCGACCCGGACCGCCTGGACGAGCCGGAGGAATGGGCGAAGATCCCGATCCTGGACAAGGATATCCTGCGCCAGTGGTCCCACCGCGAGTTCATGGACCGGCTCTGCATCGTCGACAACACCGACATCGCCGAGTACTGGCGCTCCGGCGGCTCGACCGGCAAGCCGGTGTTCTACCCGCGCACCTTCACCGATGTGGATTATGGCATGCTGTCGTGGCGCCGGGCCTGGGGCGTGACGCAGACGCCGCCGGGCGAACTGGCGCATATCTGCTTTCCCATCGGCGTCCATCCGGCCGGGCAGGTCTGGGCGCGCGGCGCCCACGGCGCGGGCGTCGGCGTGTTGTGGGCCGGCGCCGGCAACGCCATGCCCACGCGGGTGCAGCTCGAACTGATCGCCAATATCCGGCCGACCGTGCTGGTCGGTATGCCGAGCTTCGCGCTGCACATGGCGAACATCGCCGATGCGGAAGGCATCGACCTGCGGGACAGCAGCATCACCCGGATCATCACGGCCGCGGAGACCTTGTCGGACGCCAAGCGCAAGAAGCTGAGCCGCGACTGGGGCGCCGAGGTCTACGATGTCTTCGGCATGTCCGAGGCCGGGCTGATGGGCGGCGAAGGCCATGCCCACGACGGCATCCACATCTGGACCGACCTCTATTTCATCGAGACCGTGGACGAGCGGACCCTGGAGCCGCTGAACGACGAGCGGCCGGGCATGCTGCTGGTCACCCCGCTGGCGACCGGCCACGCCACGCCGTTCCTGCGCTGGAACTCGGGCGACATCGTCTCGCTGCACGACGGCGGCGCGACCGGCCACCGCTACGCCGAGCTGTTCCCGATGATCCGCCACGCCCACCGCACCGCCGGCTTCTTCAAGGTGCGCGGCATCAACGTCAACCACACGGATTTCGAGGATTTCATCTTCGCCGATCCGAAGGTGAACGATTTTCAGGTCGTGCTGAAGACCGCGGACTCCGGCCTGGAGGACGTTTTGTTGCGCCTGGAGTTGAAGCGCGGCGCTACGGCGACAGAAGCCGTGGATGCCCTGCGCTTCAGAATCCGCCAGATCTTCGAGCTGGCTGTCGCGACCGAAGTGCTGCCCAACGGCGAGCTGGGCAAGGACTTCGAGAAACACATGAAAGCCCCCCGCTTCGTCGACCGGCGGGTATAAGTGCGCCCACGCCTTCGCCCGACATATCGACCGGAGCCGCCCGTAGGGCGGCGCACCGGAGAAATCTGAGAGAGAATGATGCCTCATGTCGACGTGCTTGCTTTTTTTCTCTTTTTTTCAATGAGATAACAGGTCTACGGCTTGACAGCCGTTGCGGTACAGTGCGCCCCGAATTGCGTATTCCGGGTACCTATCGGGTACCGGATTGTATTGCCAGGACAACATATGTCATGCCGAAAATCACCAAGCGCGTCGTCGATGCCCTCCGACTCCACGACCGCGAGCGCGTCGTCTGGGACGACGAGAACAAGGGCTTCGGGGTGCGCGTCCATCCGACCGGCAGGAAGGTCTACATCGTCAAGTACCGCCGCAGGGGCCGTGTCGCAAAGACCACCATCGGACCTCACGGCCCCATCGCCCCGGCCGAGGCGCGGACGCGGGCGGCCGAGATTATCACCGCCACCCGCACCGGTCGGGACCCGGCGGCCGGCGGGCGCGGCACCCGGGGGCCGACCATGGCCGAACTCCCGCGCATGGCAGGCGAGTGCCCGGTAGCGGCGCGATACTTTCTCTCGTTTCCGACGAGAAGTACTACATCGAGCAGACCGACCAGAGCACGATGCCTCTATTCGGAAGCATATCCTGCGTTGCTGTCGTAGATTGCGCACCCGGACGGTGAGAAGTGATCGAGCCGTGTTGTTCGACATGGCCGCTGAACGCCGATCAGCGTGCTAACCCGTTGAAATTAGAGCAATGAGGGGGTCAAAACCACCTGCCGAGCATCAAATTGACGACTCCGGGACGCGTCGACCGGAAGGGAGTAAGTACGCACAGTCAATGCTGGCCTTAACAAGTCGACGGTTTCCGTGATTCAGATGTTCAGGACTGATGCAGATTCGCAGGAGGCGGGTAAGCCGAGAATACTCAGTGTTTCCCTTCAAATCGACGGTTTGGACGAAAATCCATGGAACTGAAGCCGCTTTCCTACTTTCTCGCAACCTGCCAGAAACAGAACCTGTCGGCAGCCGCTACAAGTCTGGAAATCGCGCAGTCTACTCTTTCTTCGGTTTTGAGCGAACTGGAGCGAACCCTGGAAATGCCTCTGTTCCGGCGTTCGTATAATGGACTTCACCCGACCGCCGAAGCGCGATGGCTGTGTCAACAGATCGAGCCATTGCTCCTTGCCGAGCGTCTCGCCATGCGTCTCGGTCAATCGGGCTCCGAGAAGCCTCTGTCCGCGATGCTGGTGAAGATCCGGCTGCGTTTCACCCTGGGGCGGGTCAGCCGCGCAGTCAGCCTTGCCTGCGCATCGATCGCCTCGAGATTTCCGGGTCTCTATGTGGAACCGCAATTCGACCTGCGCTCGGATTCCTCGGCCGAGGCGCAATCGATGACCGGCAACGACAGTTTCGCTTCGATACTGGTCGATCGATGCGACGCAGTGATTGAACTGGGCTACGAAGGCTCGCTCCCTCCGCAGATCGACAACGCCGATCGGAATCCCGATCAACCGACCAGGCAATTGGTTCAACGGGACGACTGGGTCGCTGTAATCCGCGGAAACGACACCACTTCCCCGGGGTGCGTGGACACCGTGCCGATTGCGCCCGAACAGTTGGCCATGCTCCCCATCAGCATCCTCGACCTGCCGGCCGAGCTCGTCAGCCATGCCACGGAATATTGCCGGCGCATCGGCGTCAAGCGGCTACTCACGGATATGGAAGATCCGGGCGCGCTTCCGCGTCTTTCCGCCGAACGCTCCGAATTCTGTTACCTGCTTCCCAAGAGCCTGCTGTCGGAACGGTTCGAAAACCTGCGAATCGTGATCCGGCCGCTGGCAGTTCCGCTTACCAGTGCGCTTGTTGCCCGGATCAGCGGCAAACACGAAGCGGTATCGTGTTACCTGGACGCGCTACGCGGTCACCTGAACCGCGACGATCAAAGCGTGCGCTACCGGCCTGACCTGACCATCAGACAGTTTCGATATTTCAGCGCTCTCGGAAGAGCCACAAGCATGACGGCCGCAGCGCGCAGCCTCAATCTGGCTCAGCCGGCTTTGACCAAACAGCTCCAAAAACTTGAAAAGTCGACTGGGGTCGAGCTCGTGCAGAGAAAGAGGAGCGGCCATCGTCTGACCCCTCACGGCGTCCGTCTCCACGCGATCAGCCGAGCCATCGAGAATGCCGTCCTGTCGCTCAACCTGCAGCGCACCGACATGGTAATCATGCGCGGGAACCACCTGACCATAGGCGTCCTGCCGACGGCGGGCTCGGGGAGCCTGCTGCTCGACGCGCTTGCGGATACCGTGAAATCCTGGCTCGGCGCCTTCCCGAAAATGCGTCTGAGCGTCCTCGAAGGCGGCAATCAGCAGCTACAGGAATGGGTCGATGCGTCGAAGATCGGCTTCGCGCTTGTCGACGCCCCGATCAAGAATGCACCGCGATTGCCGCTCGTCGGCGAAGAACCGCTTTGCGTGGTTCACGCCGCGCAATTCGACCTGTTGCCCGACGGCCCCGTTCGACTGGCCGATATCGTAAGCCTCGATTTGGCCGCACCGACCCAGTTTTTCGGATTGCGCTCGCTGATCGACGGCGAATTGATGGTCCTGGGACGCAAGCTCAATCCGGTCGTAGAGGTCAATTCGTTCCAGTTGTGCCTCAAGCTCCTTGGGCAGCAGCCTTTTGCGACCCTGCTGCCGAGATCGGCCGTCGCCGATTCCCTCGCCGACGGCACCCTCGTTTGCCACGAGATCGTCGAACCGCAAGTGTGCCGGCGGCTCTCCGTGATTTTCTCGCCGGAACGCAGCCTCAGCGACCCGGAACGGGCATTTGTCCGGATACTTCGGGATCGCCTGGGCGACAGGATAAACTCCAGAGATCGCTAACCGGCCCTGGCGGCCGGGGCAGATCGGGAGTCGATAGTCGCGTCGTGCCGGGCGTCCATGAGCCCTGCCCCAATCGCCGGCCTTAGGAGACCGGGACGGTCCGCCCGCAATTCCCGCGAACGGTTATCGCAACGGGCCCGATGCATCTCGGGCGACCGATCGAAACCGCTGGGAGTGACGATTTCTCACCGGGCCCCGATCATTTCCGCGATTACACAGTACCAAGGCGGACCGGTCACTTTCGCTCCGGTCTTCAGTCCGTGCATCGACAACCGGGGCAGCTATTCTCGGGGCGGTGTTGGGGGACCAGGCGAAGGAAATGGCCTTCAGCGACCAAAATTCCATTAACGGAAGTCATCCATAATAAATTTCGGACAAGCGGCGCCAGCGTTGACCCCTTGCCTTACCGTCGATAGAGCCGAATGACGCACAAGCTCATTTCGAAGGCGAGGTAACTTGAAACGCCGCGATTTCCTGAGAGTTGTCGCGCGTGGAGATGGGGTTGGAGCGATCCCGAACGGCGACTCGCCGTTCAAGGAGCAAATGGCGCCCCTCGGATGCACTGTCGCGAATCCTGCGCTCAAAGCGGTCGCCGGGCGGCGGCTATCGGGGCCGGCGCCGGGAACTCGCCGCGCGTCGCTGAATGACGACAGGGCCGACACTCTTCTGCCACGGGTCCGGAAGTCGGCGACGCGGTCACCGACCGCCTCCGCGGGCAAGAAAGGTGGTAACGGACCCCGGCGAGTTCGAAACCGGCTAATTCCTCGGGCATCCGGCGATCTTCTATGCCAACACGCCCCTCGGCGCGCATCGCCTGCATTGTCCGCGGCGAGTCGGGTCTGCTTCCGATCGTTCCGGACCTCGATATTGAGGCGCTTCCTGCCGTGGTTCGTGGCAGCGGCGGTGGCGCGATGCAGTTGATTGCCAATACCAGAATGTATGGCGTCGGAGAGCGATGCCGTCGGCTCTGGAATGAGCTGGTGGCGCATATATCGGACAATTCGGGTGTTCCCCTGAAGACCGTGGAACATGCTGCGCCGGCGCCTGTGACGGATTTGTGGGCCCGTCCCGACATGGGACTGGTGCAGATGTGCGGCTGGCCGTTCTGGCGATCGCACCCGCGGCCCAACCTGGTCGCTGCCCCGGTTCTCGATCATGAACTTTGTCGGGATCGGCCGCTTTACTGGACCGATATGGTCGTGCGGCACGACGAACCGGCAGAACGTCTTGAGGACCTGTTTCAGCGCCGGTTCGGATGGACCACGGAGCATTCCCACTCGGGTTACAATGCTCCGAGGCGGATGTTGCTGCCGCATTTCCTCAAGTCCGGCAAACCCGTGTTTTCCGAGAGTCTGGGTCAATACAAGTCGCCGATGGGAATAATCGAGGCGCTTCTCGACGATGAGATCGATGTCGGCCCTGTAGACGGATATTTTCACCTGCTGCTCGAACGTCACCAGCCGGATATTGCCGCAAGGCTACGCACGATAGCGGTATCGGATGTTGCGCCGATACCGCCCTTTGTTGCGTCCCATGGAATTTTGGAACACGAACTTGAGAGATTGCGGCATTCGGCCGTGCAAGTTCATTTGATGCCTGCCGCGAAGAAGGTCATGGATGATTTGCTCATCGGAAAATTCGTTCTGCCGGAGGCCGGAGTCTACGAAACAACCGAAAAATGGAGCCGGGAAGCTATCGCCAAAGGTTACGTTGAACCGGCGTGAGCGTGAGAAGGGAATACTCAATACTCAGCCTTCGTGTGACGGAACGTCGGAGGCCGAGGAAACAGTGAAGTCGAACCCAGCGCCGTATGACCGGACAACGACCTGTGAGATCGTAAGGAGGAACTATGTAAGAGCTTTCATTTTGAAATTAGCATCGATCCAGCCGAATTGGAGGAAAAAATGAGAATGGCAAAATTCGCGGCGTTGACGTTCGGCGTCGCAGCGATGGCGAGTGTTGCGGTCATGCCCGTTGCGCTTGCCCAGGACAAGGTGACCACGTTGCGGTGGTCGAGCTTCGTTTCGCCGAAAAGCACCAACAATGCAGTGGCCGTTCCGGCGTTCGCCAAGGCGATAGAGAAGGCATCGGAAGGCACGCTCAAGATCGAACTCTATGCCGGCGGTACATTGGGCAAAGGTCCGGTCCAGCAGCTATCGATGGTCGAGAACAAGGTCGCCGACGTCGCCGAGGTTGTGGTTGCCTATTCGCCGGGCCGATTTCCCGAACTGTCGATCTTCGAGCTTCCATTTCTCGTGAAGAACAATGTCGAGGCCGGCCTCGCGGCCTGGAAGCTTTACGAAAAGGGCCTGCTTTCGGATTTCGACGATCTGATGCTTGTGGGAATCATCATTTCCGGGCCCTACGGCGTCTCGGCGACCAAACCGATCAGGTCGGTCTCCGATCTGCGCGGACTGCGGCTGCGGGCGGCGGGTCCGATCCAGAACGAGATCGTGTCCCGGCTCGGCGCCGTTCCCGTCGGGAACATTCCCGCCCCCGGGATCGCTCCGAACATCAGCCGCGGTGTGATCGACGGGACATTGATGTCGGCAAGCAACGTCTACACGTTCCGCATTGCCGACGCGGCACAGCATCACAACTTCGACCTGAAGCTCGGATCGATTGCGGTGATCTACCCGATGCGCCGCGACACCTACGAGAAATTGCCGCCCAAGGCCAAAGCCGCCCTCGACAAGTATTCGGGCGAATGGCTGACCCGCATCCTCGGAGAGGGTCTCGACCGGCAGCGTG
>FZLR01000132.1 GCA_900197615.1 Rhodospirillaceae bacterium Spongia-Bin9 | reverse complement strand
GCCGATATGCTCGTGGATGGCGTCGAGGGCAAGTACTCGAGCAACATCATCAGCCAGTAGGCGGGCGGATAACAGAATTGAAAAGGAAAGGTTGAAGGAGAAGGAAACATGACGGGACCGAGAGCATTCATCGCGTTGGCGGGCTTCATGATGGCTTGCGGGGCGCGGGCGGACTACCTGGCCTACTCGGTCGGCGAGGAGTCGCGCCTGCCGCTGCCGGAAACCATCGACGCCATCGAGGCCAGGTATCTGGTGAACCTCCAGTGGGGCGATTTCGACGGCGCACGCACGCGGGTGGCGGTCCTGGAGGTGGACAACACGAGTTCGGCGACCAGCTTCCAGGCGGTCGGGGCGGACGGGAAGAGCGTGACCTGGGAGACGCAGCACGCCAACATGGTGCCGGTGAACGGCATCGAGGCCATCGTCACGGACGTCATGAACAGGTCGGGGCGCTTCCGGCTGGTCGAGCGCCAGGCGCTGTCCTCCATCCTCGACGAACAGGATCTTGTCACGGCCGGACGCATCTCCGCGCCGTCGGGCGCGGCCACCGGCAACGTGCTCGGCGCGCGATTCCTCGTGCAGGCCGTCGTGACGGACTACGAGGCCAACGTGTCGGGCCGTTCGGCCGGTGGCCTCGGTGGCGCGCTGACCAACAGGCTGCCGGCGGTGATCGGCGCCGTGGGCGTCAGATCGGGCTTGGGACGGGTCGGCATGAACTTCCGGCTCATCGACGCGGAGACCAGCGAAATCGTCTACACGAAGCAGATCGAGTCGATCATCCGCGAGCGGGGGCTTATGTTCGGCGGGCTCGCGTTCGGCGGGAGCGGCGTCCTGGGGGGCTTTTTCTCGAATTACGCCAGGACCCCCATCGGGCAGGCGGTCATCGCCGGCGTGAACAAGGGTATCTACGAGTTGGTCAAGAATATCGGGGCCGAGGCCGCGTCGGGCAGCGTCGTCAGGGCCGACGGGAACCAGTTGTACGTCAATCTCGGGCAGGGCGTTGTCGCGGCGGGGGGCGAGCTCCGCATCATATCGAAGGGCGAGGAGCTCATCGATCCGGAAACGGGGATCAGCCTGGGTTCGCTGGAAACGGAAATCGGCAGCGCCCGCGTGGTCAACGTGCAGGAGCAATTCAGCATCGCGGAGCTGGTGTCCTCGACGGGCAGCCCGAGCCGCGGCGATCTGGTCGTCTCCACGGCCCCCCCGCCGGGCATCGAGTTCGCCGAGGGTTGGAGCCCGCCGTAGCGCGAGGACAAACGAGAGGCGCCGCCGCGAAAACTCTTCCTGGAGACTTGCGAGAAGCGTTGACCGGCTGTATGAGTGGTCCCAAGAGCGCCAACTACAGAGTCTCCCGCGGGGCGTTCAGGTCGGAGCGAGAGAGCCGGCGTCAAGCCGCCGAGGAGCGGCGTCGGGCGGCCAATGAGGAAGCACGCAGGAGGGTGGAGCAGAGGCGCCGCCTCCGGGCGCTGGGCGACGAGGTGAAGGAGATCGCCGCTCAATGGCGCCACGCCCGCGAAGAGCACGGCGACACGGTTCCCGCGTGGCGCCAGGAGCCGGAGTTCGATCGCCTCATCCAAGCCGCCGCCGATCGGCGCGTGGCGAGCGGCGAACTGGCAGGGATCGTCGATTCCATCGCCCGGAAAGTAGCGCAAGCGCGCCGCGAATTCGCGCTCCAGTCCGCCTTGTCAAGACTCCATGGATCGCTCTCGGCCGCCGGTGCGGCGCAGCCGGCGCAACGGGCACGGGAAGAGGAGAAGGCGCTGAATCGCCATGCCGAGCAGGTCTCGGACCTTCTCGACGCCTTGGCCCCGCACGTGTCGAACGAGGAACGGCAGACGTTGGCGAACCGCGGCGCGGAGACCATTGGCGCTCTTCCCGGTCGCCGCAACGCACTGCTTCTGCAACTGCGTCAGGACGTTCAGCGCGCCAATACCGCGGCGAAGGAGCGGCTGAGCACGATTCGGCAGGCCAGGCGGTGGCGGCAAGAGTTAGCGGGGCTCGATGGGCCGCAGGTCGAGGAACTCGACCGGTCGCTGCGCCGGGTCGTCGACGGCGAGGCCGCGCTGGCACCGAACATGGCGCAAAGGGTAAAGGGCGTCGTCCTCAACGCGAGCGAGGCGCTGAAACGGGAGTACGCATCGAGAGTAATCGTGGAAGAGTTGCAGCAGCTGGGCTACGAGGTCGAGGTGGGCTTCGAGACCGCCTCGGGCGATGCAGCGGCAACGCTGCTGCGGAAGCCCGCGATGCCGGACGACTACCATGTCGAGCTGCGCGGCGAAGCCGGACAGTCCAGACTGCATGCGAGGATTGTCCGGGAAGCCGACGGCGCGGAGGCCTCCCAAAGCGCCGAGCGCAAAAGGACGGACACCCAAACCGAGGAGGCTTGGTGCGGGGACTTCGCTACCGCCTTGGCCGCCGCCGAGCGGCGAGGCGTTCATGCCCGACTCACCTCGCGAATCCAGGCCGGCGAGCGGCCCGTGGAGACCATTGCGCCGCTCGCCGGCAAGCGGGAGCCGCAACGTCCGCGACGGCGCCGGAAAGTCCAGCCCAGGGCCCGGTCCCGGCGGTGACCGCCAAGCGCCGGCATTCACGCTGCCGCGGACGCGCACGACTGCCCGCCCGGACCGCGACGGGCGGGACACCAGCCCGCTCGCCGGTACCGGGAACTCAGTAATGTCTGAAGCGATCGAGACCGGCACACCGGACCTCCCGGCGTCGAATAGCGACTCGCCGGCGCAGGGCCTGGACGCGTTCCCGCGCTGGCTGCGCCAGTTGGCGCAGTACATGCCGATCTGCTCGCAATTCGTGGTGGAGGGCAACATCCGGGACGTGCACCTCGTGCGCAACGAGGACGGCCTGGTCCTTCAGCCGGTCATCAACTGCCTCTGGGAACTGCTGCAAACCAGGGGTTGTGAAGGGCTGATCGTCTACGACCGCGTCTCCGGTGCGCGGGTCTTTCCGGGCAGCCGCCAGCGGGCGATCGAGGACAAGCTCGGCGCCCGCCTCGGCGAATCGGGCCGAGGCCGCGGCGAGCACTCGCTCGAGTCGCTCCGGGAAACACTGTTCCAGGTTTCAGCCGCCCGGGATGTCTGCTGCGGCTTCGTTATCGATTACGCGTCAAGGCTTATTCCCAGCGCGGCCCAATTGGAGGCGGATGAGCACGAGTTCTTCGCGGCGTGCCAGAAGCTCGCGGACACCACCCACGAACTGCGCAGTCCCCGCGGCGGGCGGTTGGTGTTCAACCCCATCGTCTGGCTCGCCGACCGGACGAACGGCCTGCCGGCCTGGTTCGTGGTCGGCAATGACCGAATCCGCACGATCGTCGCCCACATGCCGGACCAGCAGGCCCGGCTGGCCGTCGCCGAGCGACTCGCGCGAGATTTGCCGGGCTTCGCCGAAATGGACGCGCAGGAACGCGGCAAGGCAACGGAGACCTTCGCAAGTCTCACCGACGGCTTGACGGTAAGGGCGATGATGCAAATCCGCTCCATCGCGCTGACCCAGGATCTGCCGTTCGCCCGAATTGCCGACGCCGTCCGCTCCTACCGCGTGGGCATTGCCGAAAACCCCTGGCGCCAGGATTATCTGCGCGATCGCATTCGGCGGGGGGAGCAGCAGATCACGAAGTCGGTCAAGGGACAGGCTCGGGCCGTCCGCCAGACGCTGGACATCCTCAAGCGATCCGTCACCGGCCTCACCGCCGCCCAATCTTCCGGCTCCGGCAACAAGCCGCGCGGCATCCTGTTCTTCGCGGGCCCCACCGGCGTTGGCAAGACCGAGCTCGCCAAGGCCGTCACGCGGCTGCTGTTCGGCGATGAGCAGGCCTGCATCCGCTTCGACATGAGCGAGTTCTCGGCCGAACACTCCGAAGCGCGCCTGATCGGCTCGCCGCCGGGCTATATCGGCCACGACGCGGGAGGCGAGCTGGTCAATGCCGTTCGCCAGCGACCGTTTGCCGTGGTGCTGTTCGACGAGATCGAGAAGGCGCATCCGCGGATACTCGACAAGTTCTTGCAGATTCTGGACGATGGACGACTCACCGACGGTCGCGGCGATACCGTTTACTTCTCCGAGTCGGTGATCGTCTTCACGTCCAATCTCGGCGTATACGTGAGCAACGAGGTCGGCGAACGGATTTTGAACGTATCGCACGACAACGACTACGCGGAGGTGTCCGAGCGAATTCTCAAGGCCATCAAGGACCACTTCAGGTTCGAGCTTCAGCGGCCGGAGCTCTTGAACCGCATCGGCGACAACATCGTGGTGTTCGACTTCATCCGCCCGGAGATCGCGGACCTCATCATGGACAAGATGCTCGGCCACATCGCCGGTCGCGTGCAGGACGAGCACGACGTGGCGTTCGAAATTTCCGGGCAGGCGCGCGAGACTCTGGTCGAGGAGTGCCTGGGCGACCTGACGCACGGCGGCCGGGGCATCGGCAACCGCCTCGAAGCCGTGCTCATCAACCCGCTGGCGCGCGCCCTGTTCGACTTCGACACGACACCGGGCGAGACCATCACGGTCGAGGAAATCCTGGAGAAGGACGGTACCTGGCAAGTGGTGTTGAGGTGAACCGCGGCGTTGAATCGAAGGGCGGCGCCGAAGTGAAATTCCGCATCAACAAGGCGCATTTCCCGGTGACGACGCTCGGCTACGGGCGCCGGTTGGGGCTGTGGGTACAGGGCTGCGCCATCCGCTGCAGGGGCTGCGTCTCCCGGGATACCTGGGACGCCGGCGGCGGCTGGGATGTCGAGCCCGCCGAGGTCGTTGCCTGGTGCGATGCGCGGCGCGCGCAGGAGATCGACGGCATCACCATCAGCGGCGGCGAACCGTTCGAGCAGCCCCGGGCGCTGGCCGCGCTGCTGGAGGCGCTCAACGCGTGGCGACGCGGGCTCGATCGAGCGTTCGACATCCTGTGCTACAGCGGCCTGCCGCGGCGCCGGATCGAGCGCCGCCACCCCGGCATCCTGGCCATGCTCGATGTCCTGATCCCCGAGCCATACGTGGACGGGGGCATGGCTGGCGGTCGCGCGCCGCGCAGCCTGTGGCGGGGTTCGGACAATCAGCCGCTGGTACCGCTGACGCCGCTCGGGCGGACGCGCTACGATGGCGAAAACAATGCCGCGTGCGCTCCGCGAATTCAGGTCAGCATCGACCGGGGGGGCGCCTGGTTCATCGGCATACCGAGACCGGGAGACATGGACAGACTGGAGGAGCAAGCGCGGGCCAGGGGCGTGATTCTCGAGGGCGTGTCATGGCGCGCGTGAAGGTCTGCCGCCTGTGCGTCGCGCACAACGGGCCGGACGAGTTGTTCTGCACGGACTGCGGCTCGTCGCTGGCCGATGTGCGGGCGGTGCACGCCGGCGAAGCCGAGCGACTGAAGGCCGCGGCCGAGGCAGACGCGAGCGCTGCCGGCGGCGCGGGTGTTGCCGGCGGCGATGACCAACGGCAGCCCGCCGCCGAGGTCCAGTCCCCTCCCGCGGCGGGCGGACACACCGTGCGCGACCCGTCCGCCGCGAGCTGCACTCTGCTGTTTCCGTGGGGAAGAGTGCCCGTGCCGGGGCAACTCGGTATCGGCCGCGAGAGCGGATTTTCGCCGATCAACCGGCAGTTGGACACCTATCCCACGGTTTCCAGGAGACACGCGGTGATCAGCGTTGCGCACGGCCAGTGGGCCGTCCGGGATCTGGGCTCCACCAACGGCACCTACCTCAATGAGGCGCGCCTCCCCAACGGCGAGGCCCGGCCGATAGGCAACGGCGACCGCGTGGGCTTCTCGCGCGGATTGCAGGTGGTGGTCGAGATCGCCGCGGCGTGACGGCGATGGCGCGGGCGGACACCTTCAAACGCGACGTCGCGCCCGTCCGGCGCGCCGGTCTCGTGCTCGAAGTGACCGCCGTCACGCACAGGGGCCGCGTGCGCGAGCACAACGAGGACACGATCGGCGTCGGCCGCTGGACATGCGGCGACACCATGGCCGCGCCGCGCCGGTCGGTCCACGACTTCGCCGACGCGCGCCTTGTGCTCGTGGCTGACGGCATGGGCGGTCACGCCGCCGGCCGGCAAGCGAGTCGGCGGGCGGCGCTGACGATGCAGCGACTCACCCTTGACGACGGCGAGCGGCCCGAAGTCGGGGACGCGCTGCGAACGGTGAACCGCGAACTGTTCGCGACCGCCGCCGCCGAGCCGGCGCTCAGGGGCATGGGCACGACCATTGCCGGAATCCTGGCACTGGCGGATCGGATTGTCTGGTTCAACGTCGGCGACAGTCGTGTCTACAGCGTCCGGCAGGAGTTCCTGCGCCAACTCAGCGTTGACGACGTGCCGGCCTGGGCCGGCCCGGGAAGCGGCCGGATCACCCAGGCGCTGGGCGGCGCGGACGCGTTCCAGGAAATCCGGCCGCACGTCGGAAGCCAGTCGGCCAGGGCGGGCCGGCGCTACCTGCTGTGCACCGACGGGTTGACCGACGCCGTGCCGATCGAGACCATGGAACGCGCCTTGTCGCACAACGATCGGGCCTTCGCCCGGGAACTGCTCGACAGCGCGCTGGCCGCGGGCGCGCGGGACAATGTTTCCATTGTGCTGGCAAGCGTTCGAACGGGCGCGGTCGCCGGTTAAAGTCGAGCCTGACGGACCGGCAGGGGCACTACGGTGGAGGAAGGCGAACGAACGGTACGCGAGGACGGCGGCCGCACCGTGCGCGAGGGCGCCGCGACTGTGCGCGAGGCCGCCGCTACGCCCGAAGGGGGCGCCACCGTCCGCGAAAGGCCGGCGCCCCCTCCGGGGCCATCTACTGCCGCCGATGCGGGAGCACCGCGGATGGCCGGCTGGCTGCCGGCCTCCCTGGAGGCCGACTACCGCGTCATCGAGGCCCTGCCCGCGCGCGGCGGCGAAGCGGATCTCTATGTCGTGGAGCCTCGCGACCCCGCCGACGCCGTGCGCCGGGTGGCGAAGGTGTACCGTCAGGGCATCGACCCCAAGGAGGGTGTGCTCGAGCGCGTCCGCGATGCCGATCCCGGCCACCTGGTCCACGTGGAAGCCTACGGGCAGGACGCGGGCCGCTCGTGGGTGCTCATGGAGTACGTCGAGCGGGGCAGCCTGCGCATGTTCATCGATCGCCAAGGCCCGCAACTCTCCGACGCCGTGGTCCTGCAAGTCCTTCGGCAATTGAACGAAGCGCTGACCGGCCTGCACCGGCTTGGCATGGAGCATCGAGACCTCAAGCCGGACAACGTCCTGGTGCGCAGCCGCGCGCCGCTGGAATTGGTGCTGTCGGACTTCGGCATCGCCTCGGTGATGGAGGCGACGGTGCACTTCACCGCCACGGCGCGGACCATCCGCTACGCGCCGCCCGAGGCGATCGGCGGCGTCGTCGCGGACGAGGCCGACCGCCGCGGCATGGTGGCGATCGAACACACCACCTGGGACTACTGGTCGCTGGGGATGATGCTGGTCGAGATGCTCGCCGGTGCGCATCCCTTTGCGGGCCTGTCGGAGGCGCTGGTCGCCCATCAGCTTGCCACCCGGAATGTCGACGATCTCACCGAGGGCATCTCGGACCCGGACTGGCGCAGGCTGTGCCGGGGGCTGCTGCGCCGCACACCGGCGGCACGCTGGGACGCCGAGGCGGTCGCGAGGTGGATCGCCGATCCGCGCGACCCGCGCCTGGTTATCGCCGAAGATGCACTCCCGGCCGAAGACGCCGGGGCGCCGCGGCACACGCCCCCGATGTACTTCAATGGCGCCGCCTACACGACGGCGGACGAGCTCGGCGCGGCACTGTCAAGGGAATGGAGGCTCGCCGAGGAATTCTGGAGGCGCCGGTACGGCGAAATCCTCACCTGGCTGGCCGACGGCCTCGGCCTTCCGGACCTCCGGGCGGCGGTCGCCCGCATCGACGATGGCATCGTCTCGCTCGACGCCCAGGTGTTCAGCTTCATCCACCATCTGGCCCCGCATGCGCCGCCGCGCTTTCGCGACGAGGATATCTCCCCGGAAACGATCGCCTCGCTTGGCGAACGCGCCGTGCGCGATTCGGACGCCGATGCGGCCGACACGCTCCTGGCGCTGTATCGGGGCAGGATACCGATGCTGGCTGGCGCGCTTCCGAATGGAGAGGGATTCCCGGAGATATCGGACCGGTGGGACAGTATCGTCGAGGAATACCGGGAACTTGGACAGCGTCTTCGCGCCCAGGGCGCGCCGGAACCGCACGACGACCAGCTCGCGCTGCTGCTCGCGGCAAGCCTGCCCGACAGCCCTCTGGTCGCCGCGCTGAGGGACCATGCCTGGGACGCCTGCACGGAGGATGCCTGGCGCTGTCGCTGGTACCGTGACCTCGGCTCGCCCGACACGGCGTCGGTGGCCGCGCTGGTCATGCTTCCCTACCTGCGAACGGCAGCGGAGCGACACGGGAGGGCCGCGAAAGCGCGACCTCTGCGAGGCTGCGTCGGCGGTCTCGTCACCGGTGGCGTATTCGGGCGGCTTGTCGCCTGGGCGGACGCGGCCGACCCGGGAACCGGCATCTTCAACCCGCCCGGTTTCCAGGATGCATCCGTCTGGGGAGGGGTGGCGCTGCTGCTCCTGCTCGTAATCGTCTTTGGCGTGGCGGTTTCCTGGTACGGGCGTCCCTCCTACGGGGGGGCCGCCGACGAAGTTTCAAGTTTGCCGGCCTCGCCATGGCGAGGCCTCTTGCAGCGTGATGAGCCAGGACGCGAGGAGGGCGAGTAGTGCACTATTTGATTGCGGCCGTCATACTCGTGCTGAGCGCCATGGGCATCGCCTGGGTCGTCGCGGCCGTCGCCGCCGCTATTGCCGTGCCATCCATAGTCGCGCTACGGCCGATCCAGGCGATGCTGGGGCCAGGCCCGGCGATGTCGGGGCTTTACGTCGTACTCCACGCCGTCATCGGCGCCCTGATCGGGTTGTGGCTCGGCGGGCGCGGCGCCGCGACCACCCATTGTCCTCCGCGGCCAGTATCCGGCTCACCGCCGCGCGGCCGCGCCACGCCTGCCGCGACAGGCGGTTTGTTGGAGCCAGGCAGAACCTATCGGCAGATCAGGCGGACCGTGATAGCCCACCCTTGGCGGAGCGTTGCGCTTGGCGTGGTTGTGCTGAGCGCCTTGACCTTGACTTGGGCGCCATTTCTTCTGCTTGTCGCGGGGGCGGTCGGCGGCTGGATCTGGTACCAGCGCAGTCGCTTATAGGTCCAAACGATCGACAGACGAATTCGATTCTCCATCATGCAGCTGCTTTGGCAAGACGGGTGGCTAAAGTGTCTGCAGGATCCGTCCCTCAGCATCGGGGAGAACGAGATCAAGGACATGAACGACTGGATACGCGGCTACGAGAACATCATCGATGCGTTCGCCGACCTGGCACGCGCCGATCACGCCCGGTCACTTGAGTCGATGGCAGTCTTGCCGAACACGCGTGAAATACTGATGCAGGCTGTTCGAATTGCCCGCAACGACAAAGATCAGGATATGCAGTATTTCCTGCGTCGTGCGCAACTGGGCCCGCGGCCGCTGACCTGGAATGCCACCGAAGGCGTCTTCCAGCAATAGCGGTAGCGTCGTTGCCCGATCAGGGCCTGGACATCGGTGCCGATACGTTTCTAAAGGTGTCGTTCCGCCGGTTTCATTGCCGGCGTGAATGTCGAACTGGTGCCCGCTCCACCTGTTCCAATCCCAGCACCAACCGGATTGCCCCAAGCATCGCGGGCCGCTACAGGGCGCTCTGCAAGCCGGTGGCGTCGTCCGCAAACATGTCATAGCCCAAGGCCGTCGTCGATCGCCAGCGGTTCCGGCGCTTTCTCCCGCTCAGGCGCAGGTTGCGGTTCGTCGGGCACGGGCGTCGGTTCGGTCCCAACGGCTCGATCCGGCGTTTGCGGCGATGGCGCCCGGACCGGTTCACCGAGGTCGATATTCACTCTGGCTTGCCCGGTGGACCGTTCAGGCG
>FZLR01000030.1 GCA_900197615.1 Rhodospirillaceae bacterium Spongia-Bin9 | reverse complement strand
CTCCGGCGACGACCTGACTGCGGGCGCGCGGAGCCCCCCCGCCGGAATCGCTGCCGGAACCGCTGCCAGGCGCCGCCGCATCCGTGCCGCCGACGACCTTGAGTTCGCGCCGGCCCTCCCGCGCCTCCTGCGGGCTGGGCAGGAAGCCGATATCGATCATGTGCTGTTCGATGACGTCGCCGATCGCGGCGAGCAGGCTGGGCACATAGCGGGGGCCGACCCACTGGCCGCCGCGCGGGTCGAACACCGCTTTCAATTCCTCGACCACGAAGGAGACATCGCCGCCGCGCCGGAATACGGCGCTGATCATCCGGGTCAGGCCGACCGTCCAGGCGTAATGCTCCATGTTCTTCGAGTTGATGAAGATCTCGAAGGGCCGGCGCCGGCCGTCCTGGATAATGTCGTTGAGGGTGATGTAGATGGCGTGGTCGCTCTCCGGCCAGCGGATCTTGTAGGTCCGGCCGGGCAATGCCTCCGGCCGGTCGAGCGGCCGGGTCATGTAGACCACGCCGCCGGCATCCAGATCGTCCGCCGGCTTGGCCGTCTCCGTCTTCTCGGGCGGGACGAGCGGCAGTTCCTGCTGCCCGCTGTCGGCCTTCGCCTTGTCTTTCCCGGCGGTCAGGACCGCGCCGGTGACGTCGTTCGGCCGGTAGGTCGTGCAGCCCTTGCAGCCCATGTCGAACGCCATCGCATAAACGTCCTTGAAGGCGTCGAAGCCGATATCCTCCGGGCAGTTGATGGTCTTGGAGATCGAGCTATCGACATATTTCTGGACCGCCGCCTGCATGACGACATGGTCGCGCGGGCTCAGGCCCCGGGCGTCGACGAACCAGTCCGGCAGCGGGGCGTCGGCACCCTTGAGCCGGCGGTAGAGCCGCCAGGCATAGTCGGCAACCTCTTCCTCGCGCCGCGTCCCGTCCGGCATCAGGACGTTGCGGGTGTAGGACCAGGTGAAAACCGGCTCGACGCCGGACGACACGTTATCGGCGAGCAGCGAGATCGTGCCGGTCGGCGCGATCGAGGTCAGCAGGGCGTTGCGCAGCCCTTTCGCGCGGATCGCTGCGCGCACTTCCGCATCCGCCTCGGCCATGGCGGGCGTCGCCAGATACTTGTCGGCGTCGAACAGCGGGAAGGCGCCCTTCTCGGCGGCGAGATCGGCCGAGGCCAGGTACGCCGCCTTCTGAATCGTCGCCAGCCATCGTTCGGCCAGCCGCACGGCGTCGGCGCTGCCGTAGCGCGACCGGCACATGATGAGCGCGTCGGCCAGCCCGGTCACGCCGAGCCCGATGCGCCGTTTGGCCAGCGCCTCCGCCCGCTGTTCCGGCAGCGGGAAGTTCGAGAGGTCGGTGACGTTGTCCATCATGCGCACGGCGACGGCGGTCAGCCGCTGCAATTCGTCGAGGTCGAGCGCCGCATCGGCTTCGAACGGCCGCTCGACCAGCCGCGCCAGGTTGATCGAGCCGAGCAGGCAGGCGCCATAGGGCGGCAGCGGCTGCTCGCCGCAGGGATTACTACTAGCTATTTTTTCGCAGTAATTCAACGGGTTAAGCCGGTTGATCCGGTCGATGAAGATGACGCCCGGCTCGGCGAAAGCGTAGGTCGAGCGCACGATCGTGTCCCACAGCGCCCGGGCCTGCACCGTGCGGTAGACCGCGCCGCCGAAGACGAGATCCCACGGATCGTCCTGCCGGACGGCCGCCATGAAGGCGTCGGTGACCAGCACCGAGAGGTTGAACATGCGCAGCCGGCCGGGCTCGCGCTTGGCCTCGATGAAGGCTTCGATATCCGGATGGTCGCAGCGCACGGTCGCCATCATGGCGCCGCGGCGGTGGCCGGCGCTCATGATGGTCCGGCACATCGAATCCCAGACATCCATGAACGAGAGCGGGCCGGAGGCGTCGGCGCCGACGCCGCGAACCGGCGCGCCGCGCGGACGAAGCGTCGAGAAATCGTAGCCGATGCCGCCGCCCTGCTGCATGGTGAGCGCGGCTTCCTGGAGCTGGCGGAAGATGCCGCTCATATCGTCCGGGATTTCGCCCATGACGAAGCAGTTGAACAGGGTGACGTTGCGATCCGCGCCGGCGCCGGCGAGGATCCGCCCGGCCGGCATGAAGCGGAAATCGCGCATCGCGTCGCGGAAGCGGTCCTCCCACGCCGCCGGCTCGCGCTCGACCGCCGCCAGCGCCTTCGCGACCCGCCGCCAGGTGTCGTCGATCGTCCGGTCGACCGGTGCGCCGTCCGGCCCCTTGAGCCGGTACTTCATGTCCCAGATCTGGTGGGATATGGCGGCGATGTTGGTCATACGGTTGGCGTCCCCGGCCCCGCAGCCGTAAGGCCGCAGCCTCTTAATCTAGCACCGCCCGGCCAATTCGACAATAGTTTGTTCGTTGTTTGTTTCCACACAGTAAGTCACAGCCCGAAATCCGTCAACCTGCTGTAATTCCGGAATAAATCGGGTTTTTCCCCACCGCTGAACGAGTCCCGGACCGACGCTGCACCGGCGCGCGGAGATCCTTGCCGGACTGCGCTCAGAGGCGGTCCGCGCCGCTCTCCGAATAGCGCACCAGCATCTTCCCGATATGGTTGCCGGTGAGCACATCGTGCAGGGCGGCCGGCGTCTGCTCCATGCCGTCGACGACCTGGTTGTGCATCGTCAGGCTGCCAGCGCGCAGCAGGGCGCCGAGCCGCTCGATGACCTGGGGATACAGGTCTTTGTAGGCGTATCGGTTGAACGCATGGATCGTCGCCTCCTGCGACCAGACATGGCGCAGGTTCGCCATGTCCCGCTCCGGTTCAACGCTGTTGTTGGCCGCGACCCGGCCGACCAGCAGGATATCCGCCCGCTTGGCGAGGTTCTCCGACACGGCGTCGGCCACCGGGCCGCCGACCGTATCGAAATACAGGTCGACGCCGTCGGGACACGCCGCCGCCAGCGCGTCGGCAAAGGCATCGGAGCGGTAGTCGACCGCGGCATCGGCGCCGAGCCGGTCGCGCACGAACGCGGACTTCTCCGGGCCGCCGGCGATCCCGACGACCCGCGCGCCGGCCAGCCGGCCGAGCTGCACCGCGTAGCTGCCGACCGCCCCCGCCGCCGAGGTGACGACCAGGGTCTCGCCCGGCATCGGCCGCACCTTCTGCGAAAAGGCGAGATACGGGGTCTGCCCCGGCGAGGACAGGGCGGTGAGCCATTCCTCCGCCGTGTAGTCGCCGGACGCGAGCGACACCTCCTCCGGCCGGACGGCGGCATAATCCTGCCAGCCCTGGCGGCCGACGACCGCGGCGCCGACCGGCAGGGCCTCGCACCGGCTCTCGACGACCCGGGCGAAGGTATCGCAGCCGATGAGTTCGCCGATGTCGAACGGGCGGATAAAGTTCCTGAAATCCTTGGTGCGCATGCCCTGCCAGGCGGACAGCGCCGCCATTTCGATCCGCACCAGCGCCTCTCCGTCCTCCAGATCGGGAACCGGGCAACGCTGCAGTTCGAAATTCTCCGGCCCGGCAAGATGGATCGGGCGGGAGCGCAGCACGAAGCGGCGGTTTTCGCGGGACGGGATGGCGGGGTACTCCGTTCGATGCCGGGATTGCCGGCACCGTATAGAAGGGGGTCCGGGATGTGAAGCGCGCCTGGGCAAGCGTTTGCCCGGCGCGGCGTCCGTCCCCGTTCGGCGAACCCCCGATCGGCCGGAACGGCGGCTTGACGCGGCGACCTGCCGGAGACTTTTGCGCCCCGGCTTGTTCGTGTTAGCGCTGGCCGACCTCGAATTCCCTGAGAGTTCGGGCCCAGGCCCGTCCATCGCGGCGGCGGGCGTCAGGAGGCGAACATGGACTATCGCGACTTACCGCGCGAAGAACTGATACGTCAGTACAGTCCGCGCATCGCGGTGCCCGAACACCCGGTCTGGAAGGCCCAGTGGACGCTGGCCAGCGCGCTGGCGCGCAGCGAATACGAAGGCCGGCTGCGCGTGCCCTACGGTCCCACGCCGGGGCAGACGCTGGACCTGTTCCCGGCGAAGGAACCCGGCGCGCCGATCAATATTTTCGTCCATGGCGGCTTCTGGCGGTTTCTCGACAGCTTCGACCACACGCTGGTCGCCCCGGCGGTGCTGGACGCCGGCGGCGCCTCCATCCTGCTCAACTACGATCTCTGCCCGAGGGTGCCGCTGACCGAAGTGGTGCGCCAGGTCCGCGCCGCCCTGAAATGGGTCTGGGACCATGCCGAAGAGGCCAACGGCGACCGGGAGAAGATTTTCATCTCGGGCCATTCCGCCGGCGGCCACCTCGCCTCGATGATGTGCACCGGGGATTTCAACCGCGACTTCGGGCTGCCCGACGATGCGGTCAAGGGCGCGACCATCGTGAGCGCGATGCTGGACCTGGAGCCCGTGATGCTGGTGCCCGGCGCCGAGGAGCTGCTTTTGCCGGACGACGAAGTGCGCGCGCTCAGCCCGCGCTACAACCCGCCGGCGCCGCACATTCCGCTGGTCGTCGCCGTCGGCGGAATGGAAACCAGCGAGTGGATCCGCCAGACCGAGGACACGATGGTCGTCTTGCGCGACCAGGGCAGCCCGGCGGTCTACCTCAAGCCGGAGTTCGACCAGCATTATTCGATCCTTATGTCGCTGGGAAACCCGCTGTCGGAGCTGTGCGCCGCCATGCTCCGGCAGATGGGCCTTCCGGCGAAGGACCCGTACATTTTCGGCGACGTCGTCTGGTGAGCGCCCTGCGAAGCACCGGCCATTCCGGGCCGGCTGGCGGCGACCGGCGCCATTTGCCTGACGAAAGAAACTTCCAGACGCCTTGGAGAATGCAGAAATGACCGAACCGATCTATGGCGGCCAGGCCGTTGTCGAAGCCCTCAAGAACGAGAATGTCCGCCATGTCTTCGGGCTCATCGGCTCGGCGACCATGGAAGTGTTCGACGGGCTCTACGAGGCGAATTCCATTCAGTTCGTCGGCGTGCACGACGAGCGCACCGGAACCCATATGGCCGACGGCTACGCCCGGGCGAGCGGCGGGCCGGGCGTGATCATCGCGGGACAGAACGGGCCGGGGGCTACCAACCTGCTGACCGGTCTCGCCCAGGCCTCGGCCGCCTATTCGCCGGTCGTGGCGATCGCGGGCGCGCTGTCGTCCGCCCATGTCTATCGCGACGCGTTCCAGGAGGTCGACCAGCACGCGACCCTGTCCCCGGTCACCAAGTCGAGCGTGACCGTGCCGAGCGTCGGCCGCATCCCGGAATTGTTCCAGGCCGGCTTCCGCACTGCGCTGACGCCGCGGCGCGGCCCGGTATTGCTGAACCTGCCGCGCGACGTGCAATCCGCGAAGGCCGTATTCCCCGAACCGCCGGCGCCGGAATCCTACCGGGTCCAGTTCGCCCCGGCCGCCCCGGCGGCCGCCGTCGAGCAAGCCGCACAAATGCTGCTCGACGCCGAACGGCCGGTCATCGTCGCCGGCGGCGGGATCAAGAACAGCGGCGGTGCGGCGCAGGCCCTCGCGCTCGCCGAGCTTCTGGACGCGCCGGTCGCCATGTCGCCGGGGCACGGCGACGCCATCCCCTTCGGGCATCCGCTCAACGCCGGCCAGATGGGCCCGCGCGGCAACCCGGTGGCGTCCCGCCTTGTGCTCGAGGCCGATGTCATCCTCGCGCTCGGCACCCGCCTGGGCTTCAACTCGACCTTCTATTCCTACGACAACATCAACCGGGACGCCGCGATAATCCAGGTGGAGATCGAGCCGACGGAAATCGGCCGCCATTTCCCGGTCTCGCTGGGCATCTGGGCCGACGCGCCGACGGTTGCCGAACAACTGGCCGAGGCGGTGCGCAACGCCGCCGCAATCCGCGCGGCAACGCAGTGGACCGAACGGTTCCAGGCCGAGCGCAAGGCGTTCCTCGCCAGGCGCGACGCCGAAGCGGTCATGGACGAAACCCCGATCCAGCCTTCCGGCCTGTTCCGGGCCTACCGCCGCGTCCTGCCCCGCAACGCGGCGATCGTGCTCGACGCCGGCACGATGACGCTGCAGGCCACCGACGCGCTCGAATACTGGGAGCCGCCCTGCCTGTTCACGCCGCTCGATTTCGGGCTGGTCGGCTTCTCCTTTGCCTGCGGCCTCGGCGTGAAGGCTGCGCAGCCGGACCGCCCGGTGATCAGCTTCGCCGGAGACGGCGGCTTCGGCATGCAGATTTCGGAGTTGAGCACGGCGGTGGATGCCGGACTCAACACCGTCACGGTCGTGATGAACAACGGCTGCTGGGGCGCGGAGAAGGCCTATCAGCGGGACTTTTTCGGCGAGCGCTATATCGGCGCGGACGTCAGCAGCCCGCCGTTCGACGAGTTGGCCCGCCTCTATGGCGGCGTCGGGTACCGGGTCGAGCGCCTGTCGGAGGTGGAAGATGCGATCGCCGCGGCGCTGGACGCCGACAAGCCGGCGGTCGTCGACATCAAGGTCGATCCGGACGCCCTGTACAGCTTCCGGCGCGACAGCTTCGCCCATCGCATGTGAACCGTGCCGGGCCGGGCTTCGGCCTGTGCGTTTTGCTCCCAAACAGCGGATACTCGTCCGCCGAGTCCCTGCCCCGGAGCCGGGACGCCGCTATGTCCGGGGCCAGCTTGACAGGGTGTAGGGGCACTATAAGAATGCCGCGCATCTTCAACCGCGGTCCATTCATTCATGAGGGAGGAAGTGAACGTGACTATCTTGAAGAGCATAAAACAATCCGGGGTTTTCGCCGCGATGGCGTTGGCGGGCACGGCTCTGGCGAGCCAGGCGCCGCAGGCCCAGGAGTTCAAGTTCACCTATGCCGGTTACCCGAGTCCGAAGATTTCGTCGGGCAAGGCAGTCAACTTCTTCGCCGCCGAAGTCGAGAAGCGGACCAACAGCCGGGTCAAGTTCAAGATTCACCACAGCGGCAGCCTCTACCAGGAAGAGAAGGCGCTCGAGGCGCTGCTCGCCGGATCGATCGATTTCGCGGCGGCCGGCACGCCCCGGGTCGGCTTCTTCCCCCGCCATTACGACTGGGTCAACCTGCCCTACATCGTCAGCGGCGATATCAAGACCGGCCCGCGCCAGCTGTTGCAAATGATCAACAGCGATGTCGGCAAGGAAATCCAGGCCAAGGTCGAAAAGGAGACCGGCCTCAAGCTGGTCTACATTATGCCGAGCAACGGCGGCGCCCGGGCGATCGCGACCCGCAAGGTCCGGCTGGTCGTTCCGGCGGACATCAAGAACGTCAAGCAGCGGGTCAGCCTCGCGCCGCTCGATGTCATCATCAACAAGGCCTGGGGCGCCAACCCGACTCCGATACCGTGGGCGGACACTTTCACCGGCTTCAGCCAGGGCCTGTTCGAGGGCGTGCAAATCCCCATACCGCACATCCACAATGTCGGCTTCGACGAAATCGCCAAATACATCACCATGGTGAATTTCCAGTATCTGCCGCAGGTGATGTGGGTCCGGGTGGATTTCTGGAACAAACTGCCGGCGGACATTCGCAAGGTCATGCTGGAAGTCGGACAGGAAGCCGCCCTGTACGAGATGAAGGTCGACCAGGAGGCTCACCAGGCTTTCCGCGATGCAATCAAGAAACGCGGGGCCGAGATCATCGACCTGACGCCAGAGCAGATGGCGATGTGGCAGAAGGCCAGCGAGAGCGTCTACAAGAGCAAGGCGGTGGCGAAATATACGCCGCCGGCGCTGCTTGCACGCCTGCGGAAAGCCGGCATGCTCAAATAGCGACGGCCTCCGGACCGTTGCCGATCCGATGCCATTGAAATCGCCCGGGGCGGCTGCGGCCGCTTCGGGCGGTTTGCTTTCCGCCGCCGGCAGCGGCCGGCACGGCCTGTAACATGCGGCGTCTCGCACGGAGCCTGAGCGGTCGTATCCGCCGGTACGTCTTCGTGCCGGCGATTGTCGTGGTCATCGGGCTGCTCTCGGTCAATATCGTCGACCGCTTCGTGCTGAACGGCGCCCTCGGGATTTCCTGGACCGAGGAACTCAGCGTCATCATCATGATCTGGCTCGTCTTCCTGAGCGGTTTTGCGCTCGATCAGGACGACAGCCACATCAAGGTCCAGATTCTCGATCTGCCGCCCAGGGTGCGCGAAATTCTCGAGGATATCGCGATCGTCCTGTTCGTCGGGTTTCTGGTCTGGTCGACCTGGGCGCTGCTGCCCAGAATGTTCTCGATATACGCCGCGCTCGGCTGGCCGATAAAGGTCGGTTACTACGCCATTCTGGTCGGCGGCTGCGTGACGATCCTCGCCAAGATCGGCAAATACGCACTGCGGGGATTGCGCCAATGGAACTGATCGCCGGCGGGATCGCCTTCTGCGTCCTGTTTTCGCTGGCAATCCTGGGCGTTCCGCTGGCGGCGGCCATGGGGCTGGCCGGGCTGGCCGGTATGCTGACGGCCGGCATCCCATTGCTCGGGTCGCCCATCGCCGTCATGGGCGTGCTCGGCAACTTCGCCTGGCTGGCTTTGCCGCTCTTCATCATTTTCGGCGGCCTGCTCTCCGACATCGGCGTGGCCCGGGGCGTGGTCTGGTTCGGCGAGGTAATCGGCCGCCGGGTCCGGGGCGGCACGTCCCAGGTCCTGATCGTCTCCTCGCTTTTCATGGGCGGCATGACCGGCTCTACCCTGGCCGAGGCCGGGATGCTCAGCACCATGTTCCGGGACGAGATGGAACGGCTGGGATACGCCAGGGGCTATCTGGCCGGGCTGATTTCCTGCGCCGGGCTGATCGGCGCGCTGATCCCGCCGAGCAACGTGCTGCTGATCCTCGGCCTCGCCGGCGAAATCTCGATTCTGCGCCTGTGGATCGCCGGTATTGCGCCCGGTTTCATGGTCGCCATCGGGCTCATGGTCGTCGCGGCGTTCCTGCAGAAGCGGTACGAAGCCGCGAATGCCGACGCGCGCGCGGCGACCGGCGGCTTTTCGGGAATCGGCCGCCGGCGCGGCGGCTCGCCGGCTGCGGCGCTGATGGGTCTGGCGATCCCGATCTTCATCCTGGGCGGCATGCGCTTCGGCGTATTCTCCCCGGTCGAGGCCGGCGCTGCGGGCATCGTTCTGGGGCTTATCCTGGCCGTAACGATATTTCGGGCGAACACGACGGTGGGTACTCTGGTCGATTCCTTCAGCCGCAACCTGCTGAGCTCCATGAGCTACCTGTTCCTGGTCGCGGGTGCGGCGGTATTCGGCGTGCTGATCGTGCGCCTCAACCTGGCGGACACGGTCGAGCAGTTCTTCACCGCCGGCGCCTTTACGCCGACGGAATTTCTGCTCCTGAATTTCGCGGTCTTCTTCGTGATGGGCTTCTTTATCGAGGCCGTGCCGATCATGCTGATCTTCATGCCCCTGATGCTGCCGGCAGCCCGGAGCCTCGGCATCGACCCGATTCATTACGGGGTGAGTTTCAGCATGATCATCCTGCTGGCCAACCTGACGCCGCCGGTCGGCGTGCAGACCCTGTTCGCGTGCCGCCTGCTCGACACCACCGTTTTCGAATGGTGGAAACACGGCAAGTATTTCTTCTTCGTGATCCTGATCGTCACCTTCGTCGTGATGTTCGTGCCGGAAATTCCGCTATGGCTGCCGGAAGCGATCATGAACTGAGCCGGGGACCGCTGCGCCGGGTCATAAAATCTCCGTTGCGAGCCACAGCCAGAGCGGCAGGGTGACGATGCTGACCACCGTCTGCGTCGCGATCATGGCCGCCGTTGTCTTGGCGTCGCCGCGCAGCTGCCGGGCGAAGGCATAGGTCGATACCGAGCAGGGCACTGCGGCATGGATCAGCAGGGCCGTGGCGTAGGTGACCTCGATCTCCAGGCTGTGCAGGCCGACCAGCACGAAGCCGGGCAACAGAAGCAGCTTCACGGCCAGGGAGGCCAGCACGGCGCGCCCGCTGCCGGCCGTGGCGTCGAAGGCGAGGCCGGCGCCGACCGCCAGCAGCCCGAGCGGCAGGGCGGCCCGGCCGAGGACCTGCAGGATGCCGTCGGCCGGGCCGGGAATGCCGGTATCGGCGAGATTGATCGCGAGGCCCAGGGCAACCGCGATCAGAATCGGATTGAGCAGGATCTGGCGCACGATCAGCGCCAGGGCGTTCGGCGCCGCGCCCTTGCCGCTGCTCGTGCGGACCAGAGCGATCACGCTGATAAGGTTGGTCAGCGGCACGAAGGCGATCAGGGAAAGCGCAAAGGCCGACAGGCCGACGTCGTCGAACAGGGCCACGACGATCGCCAGCACCGGATAGTTGTTGCCCCGCAGGCTGCATTGCACGAGCGCGCCGTAGGCACCCGGCTTGGGGGCGACGGCGCGGCGAACCGCG
Source organism: Rhodospirillaceae bacterium Spongia-Bin9 (assembly GCA_900197615.1). Taxonomy (GTDB): domain Bacteria; phylum Pseudomonadota; class Alphaproteobacteria; order Bin65; family Bin65; genus Bin65. Next base: position 22,084 of record FZLR01000030.1, on the reverse strand, counting down.
TGCATCAGCACGACCGCCGCCAGCACGCCCGCACTCACCGCCAGCACGGCATCGCCGACCGGCAGCTCGTCCAGGTTGGCTCCCGACAGCCCGTTCACCAGCAGGCAGGGCAGCAGGATGAAATAGGTCAGTCGGTCGATGCCGGACCAGAAGGCTTCGGGCGCGAATTCCGCACGGCGCAGGGCCCAGCCCAGCAGGATCAGGGCAACGACGGGGGCAATGGCTGCGAAGGTGTCGGACAAGGGGGGTTCCGCCGCTGTGCCTTCAGGCCGTGGAATGCGGCGGCGGTTCCTGCGGCGCCCCGGCCTTCAGCGCATCCAGCGCCCCCTGGAGAATCCAGGCCGCTGCCGCCTTGTCCACCACCTCTGCCCGGCGCTTGCGGGTCATGTCCGCCTCGCCGATCAGCAGCCGCTCGACCGCCACGGTCGACAGCCGCTCGTCCCAGAACGCGTAGGGCAAGGCCATCCTGCCGTCCATGTTGCGTGCGAACTGCCGAACGGACTGGCAGCGCGGCCCTTCGGCGCCGGACATGTTGACCGGCAGTCCGTAAATCAGGGCGGCGGCGCCACGGCCGGCGATCTGCGACGCAATTTCCGCGGCATCGGCGACGAACTTCTTGCGGTGCACCGTAATCAGCGGCGAGGCGATGGTGCGGGTGCGGTCCGAGATGGCGAGGCCGACGGTTCTGGCGCCGACATCGAGGCCCATCGCCGGCGCACCGGGCGGCAGGAGTTCAGGCAGGGCATAAAGGTCGATTTCCGGCATCGGGCAGTCGGACAGCGGCGGGCGGCGGCAAGCAGCGGCGAACCGGACATTAGCCCGGAATCCGCACTATTGTCATGGTCTGCGCCGGAGACCGGCGGTTGTCCGGCCGGCCGCTTACCGATCCCGGGCCTGTCGCAGCAGTCTCAGTCGGCAGACGTTTTCCGGGTCGAGTCCACGGTCAGGCGCAGATTGTCCATCAGGACGCCCCACTTGAAGCGCCCCAGCGCCTCGACCATGGCGGATTGGGCCTGCTTCCACAGCGGCAGCGCGGCGTAGAGCGTCTCCAGGCCCTGCCTGGTTGCGCTCACCAGGCGGGCGCGCCGGTCGCTGCCCGCTTCCACCCGCACCAGCCCGGCGCGCTCCAGCGGCTGAAGGTTGCGGGTCAGCGTCGTACGGTCCATGACCAGCGTCTCGGCCAGCCGGCTCATCGAAATGGGGCCCATCGAAGCCGCGGCCGCCAGCACCGGGAGCTGGGTAATCTTGACGCCGGTCGGCTCCAGCACCTGTTCGTAATGCTGGGTAACGACTCGCGTCGCCTGGCGCAGATTCTGGCAGGTGCAACTGGACAGCAGTTCCAGCGCCGTCCGATCGATGGACCCGTCGGGCATGACGGCCTCCTCTAGGTTGAAATTTTGCGCTGCAAAAGAAGAATGCTGCATTGCAATATAAACATTCTGCCGGGCGGCGCAAGGGCCGTTTCAGGTCAGCGGAAAGGCGATTAAAGCTCTTTCAGGTTCCGGTCCTGTGCGCTCCCCTTCGGGAGCCGGCCGGTTCCGGGCCGTTGCGCCGTGCCGGCGGCGTTGCCGCGGTTAAGCCAGCGCCTTGATACGGGCGTTCAGGCGGCCGATGCGCCGCGAAGCGGTATTCCTGTGAAGGATACCTTTGTTTACGCCGCGCATAATCTCCGGCTGGGCCGTCTTCAGCGCGTCGCGGGCAGCCTCGCGGTCGCCGGCGGCTATCGCAAGCTCCACCTTTTTCAGGAAACCGCGCACCCGGCTGCGCCGGGCAGTATTGACCTGCGCTTTCGCGCCATTGCGGCGGATGCGCTTCTTGGCCGAATTGTGATGGGCCATCTGTTTCTTCGGTCCGGTATTGTTGGTTGTCGACACGAATCGCGCGCCAGACCGACCGGTGGCGCGCAGGTAGAGCGGAAATTAAGGGGCAAGAGGGCGGATCGTCAAGAGCGGTCGCGCCGCTCCTTATGGCCGCATTCCAGCCGTCCGAAGGGATCGCAGCGCCGGATATCGGGACCGCAGACATCCGGGTCCGGGCTGGCCCGATCGCCGCCACAACAGCGGCCGCACCGGGCATATTCCCGGCAACGCCACAAAAACAGTTATTTCTTAGAGGCTTAGTCTTGACCTTGCCGCACCTCTTTGGCAGTCTTCCCGTCCGGTTGGGGACAATGCGCAGGCAATATTCGGGCTGGTCCGCGCCCGTTCCGGAATTCAATTGTCGCGTTTGGGAGCGCCCGCACCTGCCATGACAAAGTCGGAACTGATCGCACGGCTGGCCGAACGGCATCCGGATCTGAAGGCGAAGATCTTCGAACGCATCGTGACAACGGTGTTCGACGAAATCTCCGACGCACTGGAACGGGGCGACCGGGTGGAACTGCGCGGCTTCGGCGCGTTCTCGGTCAAGGATCGTGCGCCGCGCATCGGGCGCAATCCGCGTACCGGCGCAACCGTCCATGTCGACCGCAAGCGCGTGCCCTATTTCAAGACCGGCAAGGAACTGCGCGAGCGGCTGAACCCCGACCGGACGGGGTGACCGGACGGGGTGACCGGACAGCGGCCGGCCGGCGCATCGCTCCGGGCCGAATTGTACCGGCGGCGGGCCCTCGCCGCATTTGGGGTTCGGGAGCCCGGCCGCGCAGGAGCACCGGCATGAAACTCATCGGTTGGATCGTCATCGGACTGGTCGGCATCGCTTTCGTCGCCTTCGCCACCCACAACTACCATCTCGTCGAGGCGAATCTGTGGCCGGCGCCGCTGGTCCTGTCGTTGCCGGTCTACGGCCTGGTCTTCGGCGGCATCGTGCTCGGATTTCTCGGCGGCGCACTGGTCGCCTGGATGGGCGGCGGAAAGGGCAGGCGCAAGACGCGCGAAATCCGGCGCGCCGCCCGGAAGCTGGAACGCCAGGTCGAGGCGGGCGGCGGCGTGCCGGCAGTTCGAGCGGGTTGAACATGGGTTGGATGCCGGGCCGGCCGATGCCGAACCCGGCGGGTGTGCAAGACAGTGAGGGGCCATGAGCTGGCTGGAAAACCTTCGCCCTAAGATCCGCGCGCTGGTCACGCGCGACGTGCCGGAAAATCTCTGGGTCAAATGCGCCGCCTGCGATCAGATGATCTTCCATCGCGAGCTGGACGCCAACCTGAAGGTCTGCCCGCATTGCGGCCATCATATGCGCATCGCGGTGCGCGAACGGCTGGCCGCCCTGTTCGACGAGGGTGCGTTCCAGGAGATCGAACCGCCGAAGGCGGTCGTGGATCCGCTGAAATTCCGCGACCGCAAGCGTTATACCGAGCGGCTGCGCGACGCCCAGACCGCGACCGGCGCCAGGGAGACCGGCGGCGATGCGGCCATCGTTGCCCACGGCACGATCGGCGGCATGAGGGTGGTGGTCGCGGCTTTCGACTTTTCCTTCATGGGCGGCTCGATGGGCATCGCGGTCGGCGAAGCCTTCGTTGCCGCCGCCCGCCTCGCCGTCCTGCAACAGGCGCCGCTCATCGCCATACCGGCCTCGGGCGGCGCGCGGATGCAGGAAGGCATCCTCTCGCTGATGCAGATGCCGCGCACCGTCGTTGCGGTGCAGGAGGTGCGCGAGGCGCGCCTGCCCTTCATCTCCCTGATGACGGACCCGACGACGGGCGGCGTCTCGGCCTCCTTCGCCATGCTCGGCGACATCGCCATCGCCGAGCCGGGCGCGACGATCGGCTTCGCCGGCAAGCGGGTGATCGAGGACACGATCCGCGAAAAGCTGCCGGACGGCTTCCAGAGCGCGGAATATCTCTACGAACACGGCATGGTGGACATGGTCGTGCCGCGCCAGGAGATGCGCGAAACGCTGATCCGCACCCTGCGCCATCTGATGCGGCCCAATCCGCCCGCCGATGTCGTGCCGCTGGACCCGGCAAAGCGGATCGCCGCCAGGCCTGAAAAGGCGACGGCGCCGAAGGAACCGGTCCTGGCCGAGGCAAAGGATGCGGGACCGCCGGGCGAAACGGCCGATCCGCCTGCCCTGCCGGAGCCGGCAGAGCCGGCCGAGCCCGCCAGGGATTGACCGCACCCCTTGTCCGCCGCAACCGTCGATCGGCTGCTGGAGCGATTCACGGCCCTTCATCCGCGCGTCATCGACCTGTCGCTCGGCCGGATCGAGGCGCTGCTGGCGAAGCTGGGACGCCCGCAGGACAGGCTGCCCCCCGTCCTCCACGTCTCGGGCACGAACGGCAAGGGCTCCGTGCTTGCCTTCTGCCGCGCCGCCTTCGAGGCCGCCGGCCTGTCGGTCCACCAGTATGTCTCGCCCCATCTGGTGCGTTTCAACGAACGGATCGTCCTCGGAGGCCGGCCTGTCGGCGATGCCGCGCTGGTCGAAGTCCTCGAAGCGGCCGACCGCGCCAACGACGGCGCGCCGATCACCTTCTTCGAGATCACGACGGCGGCGGCGTTCAAGGCTTTCGCCGACACGCCTGCCGATGTCCTGCTGCTCGAGACCGGCCTCGGCGGGCGGCTCGACGCCACCAATGTCGTCGGACGGCCCGCGGCGACGGGCATCGTCTCCATCGGCCTGGACCACCAGGGCTATCTCGGCGATACGATCGAGGCGATCGCAGCGGAAAAAGCCGGAATCCTGCGAACGGACATCCCGGCGGTCGTCGGCAAGCTGCCGCCGGAGGCCATGAACGCAGTCGAACGCGCCGCCCTCGAGGCCGGAGCGCCGCTGCTCATCGGCGGCGCCCATTGGGATTTCGAACCCGCAGCCTGCGATTCGCGCGAAACCGGATGGTCGTATGCCGCCGCGGACCGGTCGTGCCGTCTGCCCGTTCCGGCGCTGGCCGGCGCGCACCAGACGGCGAACGCCGCTTTCGCCATAACCCTTGCCGATGCCGCCGGCCTGGCGCAGCTCGACAACGGACACTGGGCGCAGGCCATGCAGTCGGTCGTCTGGCCCGGCCGGCTTCAACGGCTTGAAGCCGGTCCCCTCACAGCCCCGCTGAAGCCGGGCCAGCAGCTATGGGTGGACGGCGCGCACAATCCGGCCGCCGCGCGGGCGCTTGCCGGCTGGGTGCGTGCGCAGGACCGCCCGGTTCATGCCGTGCTGGGCTTGCTGGAAACCAAGGATCCGGCGGGCGTCCTCGAGGCGCTGGCGCCGGCCTGCGCGTCGCTCTCGGCCGTGCCGATTCCCGGCCACCGCTGCTTCCCGGCGGACGGACTCGCCGCGGCGGCGCGCGCCGCCGGCGTCGGCGAAGCGGTTGCCGCGAAGGATCTCGAACACGCCCTTTGCCTGACGGCGGCGCGGGCCGCCGAAGGCGACATTATCCTGATCTGCGGATCGCTCTACCTGATCGGGCAGGCGCTGTCGGAAAACTAGGCGCGGGCTATGCGCCGTCGGCGAGCACGCTGTCGACCCATTCGTACAGCTTGCTCTTCGGCAGGGCGCCGACCTTGGTCGCCGCCAGCTCGCCGCCCCTGAACAGCATCAGGGTGGGAATGCCGCGAACGTTGTAGCGCTGCGGGATCGACGGATTTTCGTCGATATTCAGCTTGGCGATCGCAAGCTGCCCGTCCTTGTCGGCCGCCATATCCTGCAGCGCCGGTGCGATCTGTTTGCACGGGCCGCACCACTCCGCCCAGAAATCCACCAGAACCGGCGTGGACGATTGCAGGACATCGGCGTCGAAAGACGAATCGGTCACGTTGTTCAAGGCCATGCTTACCCCGTTTTTCCCTGAATGCCGGCGCTGCTGCGGCGCCGGTCCCGCGGTGCGGTGCAGGCCCCGGATCGGGCTCCGGTTCCCGCTTTCGATTTAGGAAAGCGCGGCTGACAAATCAAGCGGAAGCATCTCCCTCAACCACCGTCCGGCGCATACGGATCGAGCAGGAAATCCTCCAGCCGCATAAGCCGCGGGGCGGCGGTCCAGAGCAGGAAACAGTCCACTTTCCGCGCCGGGTAGAGGCGCCGCAACAGGGCGCGATAGGCGGCCATCTGGCGCAGATAGACCGGCGGCGTCGCGGCAGCTTCGTCGGGCGGTGGCCGGTTCGTCTTGTAATCGACGATGGATACGGTTTCCGTACCGATAGCGAGCCGGTCGATCTGGCCGGAGATCACGGTTCCGCCGATCGTGCCGGTAATCGGCGCTTCGGCCATCGTGCCGGGGCCGAACAGCGGCCGGGCCTCCGGCAGGTCGAGCACGGCACGGATTTCACCGGCGATTTCCCGCTGTTCGTCTTCCGACAATCCGTGGCCCGGGCGCGCGAGATACCGCGCCGCCGCCCGGTCGCGTCGGTCTTCCGGCACGTCGGGAAGATACTGCAGTAGCCGGTGAATCAGGGCGCCGCGCCGGAACCGGTCCGCGCCGGCATCGAACGGGCCGAAGACGGGCGGTTCGTCCTCCGCCGGGCGCGACGGCGCCAACGGCCGCGGCGGCTGCGCTTCCGGCGGCGGCGGGGCGAGCAGCGTTGCCAATTGCGCCGGATCGGGCGGCGGCCCATCGGTCGGCGACCCGTCCGGCTGCGGCGGCAATTCCCCGGCCGGCGCAAGGCTGCCGTAGCACAGGACCGGCCCGTCGAACCCCTCCCTCTCGACTTCGACCGTGCCTTCGAGCCGGCGCAGACCGCCCTCGACCAACGTGTGCCAGCAATCGTCGTCGATCTTTTTCGGCCCTCGGCTGCCGCAGACGACCAGGGCGTCCTGCGCGCGGGTCATGGCGACATAGAGCAGCCGGTTGTATTCCTGCCGCCGGGCTTCCCCGGCGTCGTCCTTGAATGCCGCGATCCGCGCGTCTGCGTCCACCTCCGACGGTGCGATCAGCGGCAGGCCACCTCCCGTCCCTTCGGCGCCGCCGCCGGACGCCGCCGGCCATATCAGCCTGTCGGCCGTCTTCGGTACGCGGATCGTGTCCGGCAGGATCGCGATGGGCGCCTGCAACCCCTTGGCGCCGTGGACGGTCATGATGCGCACCGCGTCGGGTACGCTCTCCATATCCCGCTTGGTCTCCACCTCGCGCCGGCGCAGCCAGCGCAGGAATTCCTGGAGCGAGGGCGGATGGTCGTGCTGGTAGGCCAGTGCAAGGTTGAGCAGTTCCTCCAGCGGCTCGATGGCGTCGGGTCCGAGACGGGCCCAGAAGCGTTCGCGCCCGGTCGGTCCCGCGGCCCCGGTCAGGATCGCTTTGAACAGTTCGTAGGGCGGCGTGTAGTCGACGATCGCGAGCAGGCCGGCGAGCGCAGCGGCAACCTCCCTCGACGCAGGATCGTCCACCGCCTGCAAGCGCGACCACAGGCTGGCCCTGCCGCGCCCGTGGGCGAGGTCGAACAGCCGGTCGTCGTCGAAGCCGAAAAGCGGGCCTTTCAGGACCGTCGCCAGGGTCAGGTCGTCCTCCGGCAGCAGAAGAAAATCGGCAACCGCGAGCATGTCCATGACCGCCAGTTGCTCGATCAGCACCATGCGGTCGGCGCCCGCGACCTCGACGTCCGCATCCTTCAGCGCCCGGATCAGCGCCTCGACCAGCGCGTCGCGCCGGCGCACCAGGATCATGATGTCGCCGGCCCGCGGCACGCGCCGCACCGGCGCGTCGCCGGAGCGATCCCACACAAAGCCGGCCGAGCCGTCGAGCCAGACACGCACCTGCCGGGCGATTCGCCGCGCCAGGTCTTCGGTGGGCGAAGCGGTATCGCTGTCGATCTCCGGCGGCGTCCACGGTTCGGGCGCAGCCGGGTCCGCCGGGGCGATCACCGGCCACAGTTCGACCATGCCGCCCTGGCCCCGGCGCCAAGCGGAATGGCGGAGCGCCGCGCCGTCCGCGACAACGCCGTCGCGCGCCGCGCCTTCGGCGAAGCAGCTGTCCACGGCGTCCAGCACCTGCTGGACCGAGCGGAAGGAGACGTCGAGATCGACCGGCGACCAATCTTCCTTCGCGTCCTGCACCTGTGTCTGGAAATTTTCCCGGACGCGGCCGAACACCACCGGGTCGGCGCCCTGGAAGCTGAAGATCGACTGCTTGACGTCGCCGACGGCGAATACGGTGCGCGGCGGCCGGGGCAGGCCGTCGTCGGCCGGCGCGCGCTCGACCCCTTTGCCGGCGAAGAACTCCTGGGCGATCGCCTCGACCAGGCGCCATTGCTGCGGGCTGGTATCCTGCGCCTCGTCGACCAGGATGTGGTCGATGCCTCCGTCCAGCTTGTAGAGCACCCATTCGGTCGCCGCCGTGCGGGTCAGCAGGTCTTCGGCCTTCAGGATCAGGTCGTCGAAGTCCAGCACCGCCCGCCCGCGCTTCTCCGCCTCGTAACCCTGATGGACCGCCGCGCCGAGCCGGGCCAGCGCCGCGCTGCGCGCGACGGTGCGCAGGCCTTTCTTGCGATCGTACAGGGCGGCGAGCCGCTCCGCTTCCCGGCCCATGATGTCGAGGATGTCCGGCATCTGCCCGGCGACACCCTTCGTCGCCATTTGACTCCTAGTCTCGTGCTTTGCGGTGAGAAACGCCTTGGCATACGCGTCGAGCCCGGCCGGGCGCGCCGCGTCTTCGGCGGCCAGCCATCCGGCAATCTGCGCCGCCTTCCCGGCATCCGTCTTGCCGCCACCCTCCAACGCCTGTGCGGCCAGTGTGAGTCCTTCACGCTCGAACTGCCCTTCGGCGCAACCGGCAGCATCCAGCGCCGCTTCCGTCGTTTCTTCCTCGAAACCGGCGTCCCGATAAAGCTGCCGTACCGCCGCCGACACCGCCGTCTCGTCCTTCAACAGGTCGCGCAGCCGGCCGCGCTGCCGCAGGAACTCACCCAGCAGTTCGGTGAGATCGTCCGGCCCGCCGAGCGTCGCGAGCAGCGCGAGTTCGTCGGCGAACGGCCCGCGACCCGGCTCGGCATCGGCCAGAACCCGGTTGCGTACCCGGTCCAGCAGCGCCCGCTGGTCGCCCTCTTCGATGACCTGGAAGTGCGGCGGCACCCCGGCCTCCAGCGGAAAGCGTTTGAGCAGGGCCTGGCAGAAGGCGTGGATGGTCTGGATGCGCATGCCGCCGGGCACGTCGAGGCAAGTTGCGAACAGGGTGCGCGCGCGCGCCGTTTCCGCCTTGTCCGGCCGCCGGCCGGCGATGTCCTTCAGGTCGTTGCGCAGCGCCTTATTGTCCATCAGGGCCCACTGGCCGAGCCGGGCCGCGATCCGATGGGTCATTTCCGCCGCCGCCGCCTTGGTGAAGGTCAGGCACAGGATGCGCGCCGGCGCGGCGCCGTTCAGCAGCAGCCGCAGGACGCGCCGGGTCAGCACATAGGTCTTGCCGGTCCCTGCGCTGGCGCCGACCCAGGAGGAGACCAGCGGTTTCGAGGCCCTGTCCTGGGCGAGCCGGGCAACCCGTTCCGGATCGGGTGGATTGCGGCGCCGGGCGGCGGTCACGATGCCGCCTCGGCGAGCGCCCATTCCCGGATGCGCGCCAGATGTTCGTAGTCGTTATAGGCCAGGGCCCAGGCGCTGGCAGGCCGGGCAGCATAGGCCTTGCCGGGATCGTCATAGGCCGCGACGAGGCGCGACAGCCCTCGTTCCGCAGCCGCAATCAGGTCTGCGGGCGCCTCGTTGCCCGCTTCGCGGGCGACCAGGGGCCTCCGGCCGCCGCCGATCTGCCAGTAAGTCAGCGCTTCGACATCGGCAACCTGCGGCACCCCTTCGAATCCGCCGCGCCGCAATATGAGTCCTTCGAGCGCCAGTTGCGGGTTGAAGCCGGAATCGACATCGGCCTTTTTTGGCAGGCTGCCGGTCTTGTAGTCGAGGATTTCGGCGCTGCCGTCGCGGAACAGGTCGATACGGTCCGCCTTGCCGGTCAGGGTGAACTGCCCGGCCGGCGCCGGGATTTCGATCCGGCCGGTTACTTCGACATGGGAGTTTCCGATCGCCGCCCGCCGGCCGGCCTCCACAGCGACGAAGGCTTCCGCCGCGCGTTCGAAACGCGGCCACCAGAGCGCCGCGACGCCGGGCGACCGGGCGAGGCTCATGAACCGCTCCCGCCCCAGCGCCTTCAGTTTCGAAAGCGCGTCGGGCGGCAGCGGCCCGGCGGGAAAATCCCGAACGAACGCCTCGAACACATCGTGCAGGACGATGCCGCGGTCGAGCGCGCCGGGGTCGGCGTCGATCTCGTCCAGCGGCGCGAGGCGCAGGATGTAGCGCGCATAGATCGTGTAGGGATCGCGCAGCCATTTTTCGATCTGCGTGACCGACAGTCTGCGCGGCCGGGCGGCGAGCGGCGGCCTCGGCATCGGCCGGGCGCAGCTTCGGACCTGTTGCGGCCGATCGAGCAGCCGCGCCAGCGACACGAGCGCACGGTCCCGGTTGCGGATACGCAGCAGGGCTTCCGGATCGAGCGCGCCTTCGAGCACGGTATCGAGCCGTTGCAGCCAGCGCGAGGCGACCGTCGGACTGCCCTCGACCTTTTCGCTGCGCGTGACGATGACTTCCGGCGCGCAGAAGGCCTGGGCGAAATCGTGTGCCGACAGTCCGGTCCGGCGCTCGGGCGAGGGCAGGCCGAACTGCTGGCGCATCGGCCGGCTCATCCACGGATCGACCGGCGCCTCGGGCGGCCATGTACCCTCGTTCATGCCGCCCAGGATCGTCAGGTCGGCATGGTGCAGCCGGGCTTCGAGCGGACCCTGGATGGCGAGCCGGGGATGGGCGCCGTAGCGCGGACGGACGACCCGGCCGAGCATGAGCGTGGCGAGCAGGGAGGCCCCGTTGTCCAAGGGGTCGTACAGGGAGGCCGGAGCAACGATGGCGCTCGCTTCGGCCAGTTCGGCGATGAAGCGGGCCAGCGCCTCGCCTGCATCGCCGGCCCACAGGCCGCGGCCGGCCGGATCTGCGGGAGTCGCTGCCAGCCCTGCGGCGACGCCACACAGGGCGCCGAGAAAGTCCGGCAGGCCGCGGTCGCGCCGATCGCCGGGCAGCAGCGGGTCCAGCAGGCCGGCCAGCCGTTCGACCAGCGCCGCGGCTGCCTCGCAGACCGGGGCCTCCGGCCCGAACGGATCGTCCCGGGCCGCGGCGAGCCGGCGTTGCAGCCCCTCGATCCCGGCCGGCGGCCGCGGTCCCCTGAGCGCCGCCCGTTCCAGGGCGCGAGCCTGCCGCCGTGTTTCGGCGACCGCTTGCCCGGCGGCGCACAACGGGTGCTTAAGCAGTGCGAGCAGTCCGTTCGGGGCCAGATCGTCCTCGACGGTCCGGGCGAGCAACAACAGGAAAGAGGCCGGCGGCGTGGCGGCGAGCGGCATGCCGGCAGAATCGTCTACGCGCACGCCCCAGCGCTGCATTTCGGCGGCGACCCGGCGTCCGAGTTCGCGGTCCGGAGTCACCAGCGTGGCGGTCTTGCCCGGCGTGTCGAGGGTCCGGCGGAAGGCCAGCGCGATGACCCGCGCCTCCTCGCCCGGATCGCGGCAGACGACGCGGCCGAAGTCCGGGCCCAGCGCCGCCGCCAGCGTGTCGCCATCGAGCGGCTTGCGGGCCCAGGCTTCGGTGGTCTCCGCCGGGCGCAGGGCTTCGGCGACCAGACGCACCCGCGCGGGCGGCGCTTCGCAGCGCGCAGTGCCGTCCTCCTCCGCCGGTTCCGGCCAGTCCCGCACATCTTCCCGCCGGATGTCGAGCCGCTGCAACAGCCGCGCCAGGCCGAACTGCGGATGGCCTTCGTCGGCCTCGACCGCCGACCAGCTCTGCGTATCGAGATGGCGGTCCAGTCCGGGCAGGACGACCTGGCCGTCCGGCAGCGCCGCAACCCTCGCCAGCAGGTCCGCCGTTGCCGGGATGCTGCCGGTCGAGCCCGCGGCGATCACGGGGTGCTCCGGCGGCGCTTCCGACCACCGCTCCCGTAACCGTTCGAGCAGCTGGTTGCGCCGGGCCGCCGGATCGATCAGCCCGTCCGCGTCCAGGATTGCGGGCCATGCTTCGGTAACGATCTTCAGGAAATCGAGGGTCTGCTGCCAATGGGCAGACAGTTCGGCCGGCGCCAGCTCGGCCAGCCGGTCGAAGGACAACCGCTCCGTCTGGGCCCGATCGAGCAGTCGAGCCAGGGCCTGCGCCAGCAGGACGGCCTGCTCCGCCGATGCGTCCCGCTCCCGCTCGAGGATCAGTCGCGCGAGCAGCAACTGCCGCTTCAGTTCCGCAATCGCGGGCGGCGCCTCGAACGACGATTTGTCCTCGGGCGGCAGGTCCTCCCCGGCCGAAAGGGCGAGATCGTCCTCGTCGACATCGCCGATCGGGTGCATGCGCGGCAGCAGCATCGGCGCCCCGCCGCTCTGCCGCAGGAAGGCCTCGCGCAGAGTGCGGCAGGCCCGGCGGGTCGGCAGCAGGACCAGAACCGGCGCCAGGCCTTCGGGCGTATCGCCGAAGCGGTCGAGCAGGCCGCGCGCGAGGGCGGCGACGAAATCCCGGTGAGGCGGAATGGTGTAGACGTCTGCGGCCGGTCGGCCGGATCGGGTCATGGCGCGGTCAGCCGCCGTTGAACAGGTCGGCCTGGGTCGGCAGCACAGCAGCCTCCGGCCGCGCGACATGGGCGTAGAGCCGGCTGACGCGCTCGAAGCTGTCCGGCGTGCCGACATGGAACCAGGCGCCGTCGTGGCGGATGCCGAACAGGCGTTCGCGGTCGAGCGCCCGGTCGTAGATCCGGTTGAGCGAAAAGGCCCCCGGCGCGAGACCGTCGAACAGGGCGGGACTGAGGATCTGGCTGCCAGTGAAGACGAAGGGCGCGATCTGGGCTTCGCTCCGGCGCTCCAGCCGTCCTTCGACATCCATGAAAAAGTCGCCGTCGCCGGCATATCCCGTGGCGGCAGTCGTCGGATGCAGCAGCATCAGCGCATCCATTCGCTCAGGATCCCAGGCCTCGGCCAGGCGGCGCAGGGCCGGGGTCGGCCCGTCCTCCCACACCGTGTCGCCGTTCAGCACGAAGAAGGGCTCGGGCCCCAGCAGGCCGAGCGCGTTGAGCACGCCGCCGCCGGTATCGAGAATCTCGGTTTCGTGGCTGATCGCGATCTCCGGCGCCGTGCGGCCCTTGAGCCGCCGTTCGATCTGCGCCGCAAGATGGTGGGTGTTGACGACGGCCCGGGTCACGCCGGCCTCGGCCGCCTTGTCCAGCGTCCGGTCAAGCATGGTCCGGCCGCCGACCTCGAGCAGCGGCTTGGGTGCCGTCCCGGTGAACGGCCGCATGCGTTTGCCGAAGCCCGCGGCCAGCAGCATTGCGGTAACGGGGGCCGTCCGCAGCGCGGTATCGGGGGCCGTATCGGGAGCCGTTTCGGCGGCCGTTTCGGGGGCCGGGGCGGCGGGCGGCGCAGTCATGGCCGGTTGCCGAATTGCGGTACGATGCGCAGGGCCGGCGGGACCGCCGCGTCCAGCCATGCCTCGACGGGCGCCAGCGCCGGATGGGCGAGATCGGCCTCGAGCAGGCGCCAGACCCGCGGGATGTGTTGCAGATAGACCGGCTTGCCGTCGCGCGCCATCAGCCGGGTGAAGATGCCGATAATCTTGCAGTTGCGCTGAGCCGAGAGCATTGCCGCCGCCGCCAGGAAATCCGCCCGGTCGAGGGCCGGGAAGGCCGCCAGATAGCGCCCGACCATCGCCTCGCGCAATGCCGGGCTTATGTCGCGCCGGGCGTCGGCGACCAGCGAAACCAGGTCGTAGGCCGGCGAACCGATCGGCGCATCCTGAAAATCGAGCAGGCCGCAGGCCGCGATTCCGGCGCGGCCCGGCAGTTCCATGAGGTTGTCGACATGATAGTCGCGCAGCACGAGGGTCGGCGCCGCTGTGTCGGCGAGCGGATAGAGGCCGCGCCAGACCGCCCGGTATTCCGCTGCGACTGCCGGAGGAGTCGGCGCGCCGGTGACGGCCGGCAGGAACCAGTCGATCAGCAGGTCGGCCTCGCGCTGCAAGGCGTCGGCGTCGTAGGGCGGCACATCGACTGCCGCGGCATCCGGATGGCGGTGCAGCGCAATCAGCGTATCGGTCGCCAGCGTATAGAGCGCGTGCTCGTCGGCGCCTTCGGCCAGGCGGCGGGTGAAGGTCGCGTCGCCGAAATCCTCGATGACCAGGTAACCGCGTTCCGGGTCTTCGGCATGAATTTCCGGCGCGCTGAAGCCCAGCGCGCGCAGGTGCCGGGCGACACGGACAAAGGGCGCGACATCCTCCTGCGGCGGCGGCGCGTCCATCAGCAGCGCCGGGGACGGCCCCCCGGTCAGGCGGAAATAGCGCCGGAAGGAAGCGTCGCCGGAGAGCGCCGTCATTCGCGCATCCCGCCATTCCGTCCCGGCGAGGAAGGCGAGGCGGGCCCGCGCCCCGACCCCGGAGTCTGCCTGCGCATCGGTCGACGCATTGCCGCCGTCGATCCCCGCCAGCCGGTCGAACAGCGGCGTGAGCCGGCCCGGCGCGCCATCGCCGTTGTGGCCGGTGCGGTCTCGCACCGTTATGCGCCGCATCAGCGGATCGCCGGTATGCTCCAGGCCGATGTCGAGCCGCCGCGACGGCAGCAGACGGCCGGCGCGCTCCGGCCATTCGATCAGGCAGATGCCGTCGGCGAGCGCTTCCTCGAAGCCGATCTCCCACAGCTCCTCCGGAGATCCGATCCGGTACAGGTCGATATGCCAGATATTCTCGTCGCCGAAGCTGTACAGCTGGACCAGGGTGAAGGTCGGGCTCGGCGCCTCCTCGACCGTGCCGCCCCTGCGTTTCGCGTAGCTGCGGATGAAATGGCGGGCGAAGGTCGTCTTGCCGGCGCCGAGCGGTCCGCGCAGGGCGATCGCGTCGCCGCGCTGCGCACAGGCCGCGAGCGTCCGCGCCAGCGCTTCCAGACCCCGTTCGGAGACCGTCGCCGCGCCGGCCGGGCCGCCGCTGTCCGGGAGCGGACCGGATGGCGCCGCGCTGGCGGAGCGGATGGAAAGCCGGTCGTCGATCACGGCTCCGACGCTTACTGGAGGCGCCGCTTCCTGTCCAGTTGGCGGAGCCGGTTAGCAGTACGCCGTACCGGCCCGTCCGCCCGGATCAGCCCCGGATCAGCCCCGGGGAATCATCCCGAGCAGCTGCCGCCGCCGAGGACGCAGAAGCGCGCGCAGTGCGGATGGTTGAGCGGCACCGCGCCGGCCGCCTCGACCAGCGAATGCCCCATGACGAAGCGTTCGTCGTAGGGCAGCAGCGTGCAGGGCATCACGACCGGCCGGCTCTCGCCCTTGCGCTTCACCACCATGCGCGAGGAGGCGCACATCATCGTGCCCGGATCGACGCCGAGAATGTCCCAGCAGGCCGTGGTGATTTCCGGCACGTCCAGGGTTTCGTCCATTTCCGGAAACAGGATCAGCGCGGCCGGATCGCCGGCTTCGATCCGGATACCTTCCTTGGCGAACAGCCGGGCGAAGCCGGCGCGTAGCTCCGCCTCGCTCTCCTTCCACACCGTCCGGCCCGCCGCCGTGACGGCAAACCCGTTGTCCGACAGGAACCTGAGGCCCAGGATCATCGGTTCCCACGAGCGCGGGCCGCGCTCAAGTTGGTGCAGGGCTTCCGCGTAGTGGTCGATGGAAACGCGCAGCGCGAGTCGCCCACCGAAGCGTTCCCGCAGCCCAAGGAGCGCCTCCGCATGGCGCATCATCGGCCGCATGGCGTTGGTCAGAACCAGCGCCTCATGGCCCGCAGCGAGAATGCGCTCCAGGATGTCGGCGATCTCCGGATTCATGAAAGGCTCGCCGCCGGTCAGGCCGATCGTGCGCACCGGCAGTCCGTCGCGCGCGATCTCGTCCAGATATTCGCCGACTTCTTCCGCCGTCAGGTAGCTCAGCCGGTCGTTGACCGGGCTCGACTCGATATAGCAGCTGCCGCAGGCGAGGTTGCAGAGCGTGCCGGTGTTGAACCACAAAGTCTCCAGCGCCCGCAGCCCGACGCCCGCGCGCGCCTGCCCGTCCGCCGTGACGTGCGGATCGCTGAATTTGCCGCTGTCGAGGGAAGGGCTCTCCTTGCGGAGCGCCAGGGCCGGAGAGGTCATACCGCACCATATAGGTGGCCAGGCGGCCGGTGTTAGTCCCGGCCGGAACGGTTGCACGATAAAAAAACCGTCATTTTCTTTGTGTTCGCCGCCATATCCTCACCTTGCCCGCGGGCAGTGCCGCGGGTAAACAGGCCGGGTGCGGGCCGGGCCGGTGCGCGGCGTGGCGGCACGGCCGCTGGCGGTTCGGTTTCTTTGCGCGGGTGTAGCTCAGTCGGTAGAGCACGAGCTTCCCAAGCTCGGGGTCGCGGGTTCGAATCCCGTCGCCCGCTCCAGACAAGAAGACGGGAGGCCCGCGGTGTGCGATCGCGGGCGGGATCGTTATGGTGTCCGTACGAGCGTTGAATATTCGCACTGCGGTCGTGGCGGCGACGATTCTGGCTGCGGCCGCCCTGGCCGAGAGGGCAGCGATTGCGGCTGAGAAACTTTCGCCGCTCGGGGTCTGGCTCGCTCTTGGCGACGACGGCGGCAAGGGCCATATCGAAATCTACGAGTGCGGCGACAAGCTGTGCGGCAAGCTGGTCTGGAGTTCCGACCCGGAGGTGCGCGACATCCACAACCCGGACGAATCGAAGCGCGATCGCCTCGTGGTCGGCACGGACATTCTCACCGAACTGACACCGGACGGCGAGAATTTCTGGGATTCCGGCCGGATCTACGACTCGACCACGGGCAAGACCTGGAACTGCAACATTACGGTCCTGCCCGGCAACGACAAGCTGAAAATCCGCGGCTATTGGGGCATCTCGCTGTTCGGCCAGAGCCGGGTCTGGGACCGGGTCAAGTAAGCGGACCCGGCGTGACGCCCGACGCGCCGACGACAGACCGATGAGGATGCCATAAGCGACCTGCCGACCGTCGCCGTGCTCAGCACCGGCGATATGGGCCATGCCGTCGGCCGCGTGGCGCGCGACCGGGGCTGCAGGGTCGTGACCGGCCTGGACGGACGGAGCGACCGCACTCGCGCGCTTGCGCAGGACGCCGGAATCGAGGACGGCGGCGGCCTCGCGGCGGTTGTCGATGCCGCGGACATAGTCCTCTCCATCCTGCCGCCGGCCGAGGCGCCGGCACTGGCCGACGCTGTGGCCGCTTGTACGCTTTCCGCCAAAGATCGCCTCTATGTCGATTGCAACGCGGTCGCGCCGGCGACGGCGCTGGCGATCGGCCGGATGGTGAGCGATGCCGGCTTTGCCTTCGTGGACGGCGGAATTGTCGGCCGGCCGCCGGTTTCCCCGCCTGCGACGCGCCTCTATGTCAGCGGGCCGGAAGCCGGGCGCCTCGCCTTCCTGGAGGACGAACGGCTGACGGTGCGCGACCTGGGGCCGGAGCCGGGCCGGGCCTCGGCGATCAAGATGTGCTACGCCGCGCTGACCAAGGGCAGCTGGACCCTGTTCGCCGCGCTGACGACCGCCGCCCACCGCCTCGGCGTCGCCGACGCGCTCGACCGGGAATTCAGCGAGAGTCAGGCCGCCGTGCGCGAACGCCAGCACACCATGCTGCCGCGATTGCCGCTGGACGCCGGGCGCTGGATCGGCGAGATGGAGGAAATCGCCGCCACCCTCGACGCGGCCGGCCTGCCCGACGGATTCCACCGCGCCGCCGCAGACATGTTCCGCCTGCTCGACCGCACGCCGTTCGCCGCCGAATCGCGCCAGGACTGGGACAGGAACCGCACCCCGGAGCAGACCGTCGCCGCCGTCTCGGACGCGATCGACAGCCTCAGGAAACGTACATGACAGACTCCGCCGCTGCGCCTTTGAAAGTCGATATCTGCGTGATCGGCGCCGGCGCCGCCGGCCTGTCGGTCGCCGCCGGCTGCGCCCAGCTCGGCGCCCGCACCGTCCTGATCGAGCGCGGCACGATGGGCGGCGACTGCCTCAATACCGGCTGCGTTCCCTCCAAGGCGATGCTGGCGGCCGGCCACGCGGCGGAGATCGTGCGCACCGCCGGGCACTTCGGCGTCACGGCATCAGCGCCGGAAATCGATTTCGCGGCGGTCCACCGCCATGTCCACGGCGTCATCGCCGCCATCGCACCGATCGATTCGGTCGAGCGCTTCCGGGCGCTGGGCGTCAACGTCATCCAGGGCTCGGCCCGTTTCACCGGACCGGATGCGCTCGAGGTCGACGGCCGGCGGATAACGGCGAAGCGTTTCGTCGTCGCCACCGGATCGAAGGCCGTCGCGCCGCCGGTGCCGGGCCTGGCCGACGTGCCCTATCTGACCAACGAAACCGTCTTCGATCTCACCGAATGTCCCGAGCATCTGCTGGTCATGGGCGGCGGGCCGATCGGCTGCGAACTGGCCCAGGCCCATCGCCGGCTCGGCGCCCGGGTCACCATCGTCGAAATGATGAGCATTCTGGGCCGGGACGATCCCGAAGCGGCCGATGTCGTGCGCCGCCAGTTGAAGGCGGAAGGCATCGGGATTCTGGAAGGCGCGCGGGCCGAGCGGGTCGAAGCGCGGAACGGCGGGATCGCGCTTACGGTGAGCCGCGACGGCGAAGAGACCGTGCTGAACGGCTCGCATCTGCTGGTCGCTGCCGGGCGGGCGCCCGTGGTCGACGGGCTGGACCTGGAGAAGGCCGGGGTGACGGTCGGCCGCGCGGGGGTCGAAGTCGATGCCGGGCTGCGCACGTCGAACAAGCGCATCTTCGCGGCCGGCGACGTCGCCGGCGGGCCGCAGTTCACCCACATCGCGGGCTATCACGCCGGCGTGCTGGTGCGCCGCCTGCTGTTCCGCATGGGCTGGGCCAAGGTCGATTACAAGGCGCTGCCCTGGGTGACCTATACCGAGCCGGAACTCGCCCAGGCCGGCCTGACCGAGGCCCAGGCCACCGAGCGCCACGGCCGGCTCTCCGTGCTGCGCTGGAGCTTCGCCGAGAACGACCGCGCCCAGGCCGAGCGCCGGACCGACGGGCACATGAAGGTCGTCGCCACGCCCAAGGGCAAGATCCTCGGCGCCACCATCGTCGGCGCCCATGCCGGCGAACTGATCCATCCCTGGGTGCTGGCGATCCAGAACGACCTCAGCCTGGCCAAGATGTCCGGCTATATCGCGCCCTATCCGACCCTGGGCGAGATCGGCAAGCGCACGGCGTCGAGCTATTACACGCCGAAGCTGTTCAGCGAACGGACCCGCCGCATCGTGCGCCTGCTGATGCGGTTGCCGTAAGGCGCCGGGCCGTAGAGAGCCACGGGTAGGGATTTTCGGTTCGGGTATGGAGCCCAATCCGGGCTCGATGTTCCGGCGTTGGGGAGGGATATAGAACCTTCCCCTACTGTCCGGTGTCCCCCGCAGCGCCCGCTTACGGCTCTCCCCTGGGTCGGGCGAACGATCCGCGTTCCCGGGTACGGCCCGGCGCGATGCCGGCGAGTACAGCGACTGCCAGCAGCAGGGCGAGAAAGGTCAGGTCGCCGTAGCGGGCGTAGAGCGTCGCGGGACGGGCTTTGGGCAGGTTGGCATCGAGCACGCCGCGGGCGCCGAGCGGCAGCAGCCCGGTCACCCGGCCGTAGGGATCGACCACCGCCGATATGCCGGTGTTGGCGGCGCGGACCATCGGCAGGCCCTGTTCGATCGTGCGCAGGCGGGCGGCGGCCAGATGCTGATACGGCCCGGCGCTGTTGCCGAACCAGGCGTCGTTGGTCAGGTTCAGGAGCCAGCCGGGGCGGCTTTCGCCCACGGCTTCGGCCGGGAAGATCGCTTCGTAGCAGATCAGCGGGCTGGCGTCGGGCGCGCCCGGCACGGCGATGCTGCGCGGCCCCGGACCGAAGGCGTAGTCGGCCCGCCCGTGGGCGATCTTTGCGACCCCGATGCGCCCGAGGAAGGCGCGCGCCGGCACATATTCGCCGAACGGCACCAGTCGATGCTTGTCGTAGGTGCTGACCGGCTTTCCCGACCTGTCGACGACATGGATGCTGTTCCAGGTGTCGGGTCCGACATCGCGATTTGCGCCGGCAATCAGCACACCGTTCCGGGGAATGGCGGCGAGAAGGAGTTTCCGGATGCCGCCCTCAACGGCCACGACGGTGTGCCGGGTTTGCAGGCGGTAGGGCAGGGCGGTTTCCGGCCAGAGAACGTGGGTAATCCCGTCGAAACCTTCCGACCGGGTGAGCGCGGCATAGCGCAGCAGGATGGGCCGGCGCGCGCCGGGGCGCCATTTCAGGCTCTGGGCGACGGCGCCCTGCACGATGCGCAGCCGGACGCCGGGCACCGCCTCGACGCTCGCCGGCATGGTAAAGAAGCCGGCGGCCAGCACGGCGATGGACACGGCCGCAAGGCCGCCCGACCAGGCGGCGGCGCGCCGGGTCCGCGCGCTCCGGCCGATGAGGGCGGCGGGCAACGCGGCCAGCGCGACCGTGACCAGGCTCAACCCGAACGGTCCCCACCAGGCCAGCGACTGCGCCGCGCCGGGAAACTCGGCCCAGACCGCGGCTGCGAGATTCCAGGGAAATCCCGTGAGGATGACGCCGCGCACCCATTCCAGCGCCGCCCAGGCGGCGGCCAGGACCAGCACGCGCCGGATGCCGCCCGGCGCAGCCCGCCACGCGATGCCGGTCGCCACCGCGGTCGTCGCCGCGAGCACCGCACCGAGGCCGAACACGTTGAACGGGATCATCCAGGTGAACCGGCCGGGCAGCACGGCGACCGCAACCGCTATCCAGACCGCCAGAACGAACCCCGCGCCGGCGGCAAAACCGGTCCAGCGGCGGCCGGTCAGCCGGACGCCGAAGATACCGGCCGCAAGCGCCGCCAGCGGAAATCCGACAAGCCCGGCGACAAGCAACAGGTCCCTGTTCATATCGCCGGGGACGTCGATCACCACCGGCAGGCCGAGCCAGTACAGACCCGCCGAAAAATAGCCGATGCCGAACAGCCACCCCGCGGCGAGCGCCGGGCCGAGCCGGTCTATCGCCTCGAGACGGCGAAACAGCAGCCCGAACCCGACGAACAGCAGCGGCAGGAGATGCAGCGGCGGCTGGGCGAGCGCGCAAAGGGCGCCCGCGGCAACCGCCACGACCGCCGCCCGCCAGCCGGTCTGCCAGCCGGTTTGCAGGCCGGTCTGCGGGCCGGGCCGGCCATCGGCCGGGGTGGCCGGTTCAGCCGGGATGAAAGGATCCGGCGGCACGGTTCGGGCGCTCTGCGGCGGCGGGCAACGAGGCCGTCAATGCGGGTTGGGGTCTTCCGCCCGCCGCGCCGGCAGTTTCCGCAGCCGCACCCGGTGGATGCGCCGCGGATCGGCATCCAGCACCTCCAGTTCGATCCCGCTCGCGTGGGGGATCAACTGGCCGCGGGTCGGCACCCGGTTGGCGAGGAAAAAGACCAGTCCGCCGATCGTGTCGATATCGTCGCGTTCCTCGTCGGTCAGGAGCGCGCCATAGAGCGCTTCCAGGTCTTCGAGGCGGGCCCGGGCGTCGGCTTCGGCGATCCCGGGCCGGATTTCCTCGATCTTCGGGCTCTCGGCGTCATCGTGCTCGTCTTCGATTTCGCCGACGATCTCCTCGACCAGGTCTTCGATGGTGACCAGCCCGTCGATCCCGCCGAATTCGTCCACGACCAGCGCCAGATGGATGCGCGTGTCGCGCATTTCGGCGAGCAGATCGAGAACGCTCATCGACGGCGCCGCGAACAGCGCCTCGCGAACGATCTTCTCCAGCTTGAAGTCGCGCCGTTTGCTCCAGAAGGGCAGCACATCCTTGATGTGCACCATGCCGACGATCTCATCGAGCGTGCCGCGGTAGACCGGCAGGCGGGAATGGGTCTCGCTGCTCACCAGCTCGATCAGCGCTGGCAGGCCGGTCGACAGGTCGATGGCCGTGATATCCGCCCGTGGCACCATGACGTCGCGCACCGTCAGGTCGTGCAGTTGCAGGATATTGTGGATCAGCCGGCGTTCGTCGGCCGCCATCGGGGCCTGGGGGCCGCCGGCGCCGTCGAGCAGTTCGCCGATCGTGTCGCGGATCTGTTCGCCGTTGCGCGGCCGGCGCAGGCTGCGCAGGAACCGCTGGATCGGGCCGCGCGGCGGCCTGGAAGAAGCGCCGGCCGGCGCCGGCGTCTCGCGGTAGCCGATTCCGGCTGCGGCAGGAAGGCCGGGCTCCGGCCCCGCCGCGGGGGCCGGGCGCCGG
>FZLR01000239.1 GCA_900197615.1 Rhodospirillaceae bacterium Spongia-Bin9 | reverse complement strand
CCGGCGACGAGATCCCTCCACTTCGCGGACTGGCCTCCGCTCCTGTCGGAATGACGAATGTGGGCAAACCGGACAACTCGGGAGCCGAACACGACGAATCATGACATTTCATGACTCGCCGGAACCCCGGCCGCCGCGGGGGCCGCCCGTTGGCGCCGGCGATGAAATCCCTCGCCTACCGCTGCTCCGCCATCCAGGCCGCGGCGCGTTCGGGCCAGGGGCCGTCCGGGTTGCCGGCCTCGTAGTTGGCGTGGAAGTGGTCGCAGCCTTCGAGGACCATGGTCTCGGCGCTGCCGCCGGCCGCAGCGAGGGCGGCGGCCATCGTTTCCGCCTGGGTCCGCAGGTGCGGGAAATCCTCGCTGCCCCAGGCCATGAAAAAGGGCGGCGTGCGGGCGATATTGGCGATCGGGCTGGCCGGCACTTCCGCGCCGGTCTCCACCGGGCCGAGGAAGCGCGGCCGCACCTTCATGCCGCTGCCCTCGCGGAATTCGAACACGCCGGAGACCGGCAGGCAGCCGCGCACGACATCCGCCGGCAGCCCGCGCGCCGCCTGCCACCCGTCCGTCACCGCCATCAGCGAACTGTAATGACCGCCGGCGGAATGGCCGCCGACGAACATCCGGCCGGGATCGCCGCCGTATTCGCCGATCCGGCCGTGCAGCGCGGCGAAGCCGTCCAGCACATCGTGGTATCCGTCCGGAAACAGCGTGCCGGGGGCGAGGCGATAGCCGATCGAGGCGAAAGTCACGCCGCGGCCGGTCAGCGCCGGCGCCATGAAGGCCATCCATTCCTTGTAGCCGTTGGTCCAGCCGCCGCCATGGATGAAGGCGAGCACGTCGCCGGTCGGGTCGGCCGCCCGCGCCACCAGCACGCCCCGATAGGCGTTGTCGCCGTAGGCGAATTCCTCGAAGGCGACGCCGGCGCCGCGGCGCTGGACCTCCTCGTGATAGGGCCGGGCGTAGTCCGCGAGCGGCTCCTGCGGCGGGTAATCTTCAATCTTCACTGTCGCTCTCCAGCATTCCGTCCAGCACCCGTTCCGGCGTCAGCGGCAGACGGCGCAGCCGCGCGCCGGTCGCCGCCGCCACCGCATTGGCGATCGCCGCCGGCACGGGCACCAGCCCGATTTCCCCGATCCCCTTGGCGCCGAACGGCCCGTCGGGCTCGGCGGCCTCCACTACGATCGAATGGATATCGAACGGCGCATCGAGCGAGGTCGGCGCCTTGTAGTCCATCATCGAGGGGTTCACGAGGCGCGGGCCGTCGAACACCATTTCCTCGGTGAGGGCGAAACCCATGCCCTGGACGAAACCGCCTTCGATCTGGCCCTCGACCGAGCCGGGATTGATCGCCCTGCCGACATCCATCGCCGACCAGACCTCGACCGCGTCGGCCTTGCCGGTCGTCTCGTCGATCTCGACCGCCACGATCATGCAGCCGAAGCTGTAGACCCCGATCTGCGGGAAGGGCAGGCCGCGGGCGATCGCCCGTTTCGGATCGACGCTCGGCTTGTTGTAGACCCAGGTATCGGCGCCGACGATGGGTCCGCCGGCCGCCCAGTGCGCGCGGGCGGATATCTCGAAATAGCTCAATTCCTTGTCCGGCACGCCCTTGATGCCGACCCGGCCGCCGTCGCGCAGTTCCAGATCCTCGACGGCGCACTCGAAAATCTCGGACGCGTGGCGCTTGATTTCCTCGGCGACCTGCCCCGCGGCGGCGACCACGGAGCGTCCGGTCGTGTAGGTGACGCGGCTCGCCGTCGTGCCCCAGTTGTAGGGCGAGCCATCGGTGTCCGGGCTGGCGATCGCCACCCGCTCGGCCGGAACCCTGAGCGCCGAGGCGCACATCTGGGTGAGCACGGTATCCGAGCCCTGGCCGATATCGACGGCGCCGGTGTTGAGCACGACCGAGCCGTCCTCGAGCAGCCGGACGATGGCGCCGGTCGCCAGCAGGCCGCTGATATGAGCGCAGGCCGCAACGCCGAGCGCGCGCCGCTTGCCGGGCCGGGCTGTCAGCGCCCTGCCCTGCTGCCAGCCCGCCGCCGCGCGCGCCTTTTCGATGCATTCCGCCAGCCCATTCGAGGCCACTTCGCCGCCGCCGAACCAGCGGTCGCCGGGCTGCATCATGTTCTTCACGCGCAGGTCGAGGGCATCCATGCCGAGCCGGCCGGCGATCTCGTCGATCTGGCTCTCGGTCGCGAAGGTGACCTGGGGATTGCCGAAGCCGCGGAACGCGCCGAAACGCATCCGGTTGGTGTAGACCAGCTTGCCCGAGCAGCGGCAGTGCGGGATGCGGTACGGCCCGCGGCCCATCAGCAGGCTGTAACCGAGCACGCCCGGACTGTCGTCGCCGTAGGCGCCGCAATCCAGGATCGCGGTCAGTTCGCGCGCGACCAGCGTGCCGTCGCGCTTTGCGCCGGTCCGGCAGCGGATTTTGAACGGATGGCGCGCGCGCACCATTTCGAAATCCTCGGCCCGGTTTAGGACCAGCTTCACCGGCCGGCCGGTCTTCAGCGCCAGCTGGACGACGAGCGGCTGGACATGGGGCTCCATCTTGTTGCCGAAACCGGCGCCGACCTTGGGCGTCAGGCAGCGCAGCTTGGACATCGGCAATTGCAGCGCTTCGCAGACATTCGCCTGGACCCGGAACACCGACTGGTTGGCCGACCACAGGGTGACCCGGCCCCCGGCATCGACTTCCGCCAGCGCGCCGACCGGCTCGATGGAGAGATGGGCCTGGGCCGGCGTCTCGAATTCGCCTTCGACGATGACGTCGCAATCCGCCCAGGCGGCGTCGACATCGCCTTCGGACAGTTCGGTCTCCGAGGCGATATTGCCGCCGCAGATGGCCGGGAAAACCTTGAAATAGTCCGCCAGGTCTTCATGGATAAGCGGCGCATCCGGGGCCATCGCGTCCTCCGGCGTAGCGGCGACCGGCAGGTCCTCGTAATCGACCCGGATCAGCGCCGCGG
>FZLR01000122.1 GCA_900197615.1 Rhodospirillaceae bacterium Spongia-Bin9 | reverse complement strand
GCCGGGGCGCGGCGGCACAAACCGGGGGGGGGGGGGCGGGCCGGCCCCCACCCGCGCGGCGCCGGCCCAGGCGATCATGGCGGCATTGTCCGTGCAGTAGCGCTGCGGCGGAATGGAGAGATCCAGCGCTTCCTGCGCGCACAGGTCTTCGAGCGCCCGGCGCAAGCGCCGATTGGCGGCGACGCCGCCGGCGACGACGAGCCGTTGGAGAGCCGGTTCCTCATCCTGTGCCATCGACAGGCCGTTGCGGGTGCGCTCGGTCAGGACATCGGCGACCGCCTCCTGAAAGGCAGCCGCCATGTCGGCTGCGTCGGCCGGCGCCGGGCCGGCTTCCAGGGCGCGCAGACGGTGGTAGACGGCGGTCTTGAGGCCGGAAAAGGAAAAGTCGCAGCCCGGCCGGCCGCGCATCGGTCTCGGCAGGGCAAAGCGTGCCGGGTCTTTCGCCCCGGCGGCCGCCGCTTCGACCGCCGGTCCGCCCGGATAGCCGAGGCCCAACAGCTTGGCGACCTTGTCGAAGGCTTCGCCGACCGCGTCGTCGACGGTCGTACCGAGCCGGCGGTATCGGCCGACGCCGCGCACCAGCAGCAATTGGCAGTGCCCGCCCGAAACGAGCAGGAGCAGGAAAGGAAAATCCACAGGGCCGGTCAGGCGCGCACTCAAGGCATGGCCTTCGAGATGGTTGACGGCGAGGAACGGCTTGCCCGCCGCCGCCGCGATGGCCTTGGCCATGGTCGCGCCGACCATGACGCCGCCGATCAGGCCCGGTCCGGCCGTGGCCGCAACGCCGTCCAGATCGCGGAAGCGCAGGTCCGCCGCCGCCATGGCCCGGCCGATCAGCCCGTCCAGATGGTCGAGATGGGCGCGCGCGGCAATCTCGGGCACGACGCCCTCGTAGGGCCGGTGGTCCTCGATCTGGGACAGCAGGGTTTCCGCCAGAATTTCCGGTGCGCCGTCCGCCCCGCGGCGTACGATTGCCGCAGCGGTCTCGTCGCAACTGCTTTCGATGCCCAGAACCGTCAGCGGGCCGGCCGGTTCATCCGTCATCGATCTGCTTCCGGGCCGCACTTCGGGCCGACGGGCGCCGGTAGGCCCGGCCGCTCTCTACCCGATTGCCGCCCAGGGCGCGGCGCAGGCGCCAGAACGGGTCGCGCGATCGCACAACCTTCCTGGCCCCTTTTTTCCGCTTTCGTTTGACCGCCATGGCAGGTTTCGCGTTGTTTACGGCATTGCAGGCAGCAGGCGCGCCCCGGCCGCCGGAACCGGAGTGCCGTTGGCAAAGAGATAATCGCCCGCTCGGCGATGCGCCACCCCGCCGCCTTGCCCCCGTTGGGCGGGCCGCTACCTCGCCTGCCATGTCCGGGTCGACGCTGCCGCCGCTGGAAGAACGACCCCTGCGCATCGGCACGCGGGGCAGCCCGCTGGCGCTGGCCCAGGCCCATCTGGTGTCCGGGGCGCTGGCGGCCGCCCATCCGCAGGCGCCGCCTGCCGAGATCGTCCCCATCGTGACGACGGGCGACCGCATCGCCGACCGGCCGCTGGCGGACGTCGGCGGCAAGGGCCTGTTCGCCAAGGAGATCGAGGCGGCGCTGCTGGCCGGCGCGATCGACTGCGCGGCACATTCCGCCAAGGATCTGGAAACCGTTCTGCCGAGCGGGCTGACCGTCGCGGCTGTCCTGCCGCGCGAGGATCCGCGCGACGCCCTGATTGCCCCGGCGGCGCGGACGCTGGCCGAACTCCCCCGCGGCGCCCGCCTCGGCACCGCCTCGGCCCGGCGCCGGGCGCTGGTGCGCGCGGTGCGCCCGGATCTGCGGATCGACCCGATCCGCGGCAATGTCGGCACCCGGCTCGGCAAGGTCGCAAGCGGCGCGTTCGACGCCACCCTGCTCGCCATGGCCGGCCTGATCCGCGCCGGCCGCGCCGGCGACGCCGCCCCGCTTGCCGTCGAAGACTTTCTCCCGTCGGCCGGCCAGGGCATCGTGGCGATCCAGTGCCGGATCGACGATGCCGCTGTCCTCGGCCATATCGCGCCGGTCGATCACGCCGAAACGATGGCTGTGCTTGGGGCGGAACGGGCGGTGCTCGCGGTTCTCGACGGATCGTGCCGCACGCCGATTGCCGCCCATGCCGGCATCGAAAACGGCCGGATGACGGTGCGCGGCCTCGTGGCCGATCCCGGCGGCGGCGGTATCTGGCGCCACAGCGAGAGCGGCCCGATAGGCGATCCTCCCGGCGATGCCGCTGCGCTGGGGCGGTCCGTCGGGCACGCGCTCAAGGCCGCCGCGCCGCCGGCAATCCTGGCGGCGTGAATGACGGCGCTGATCGTCCGCACGGAGCCGGGCGCTAGCGATTTCGTGCAGCGGCTTGCGGCGGCGGGGATCCCGGCCATCGCCTGTCCGGTTACGACGATCCATCCGCTCGACACGCCGTTCGGCACTCCGGCAACGGCGCAGGCCGTTATGTTCACAAGCGCCAATGCAGTTCGCTGCTATGCCGGTTGCAACGCGCGGACCGATCTGCCGGCGTTTACCGTCGGCGCTTCGACTGCCAAAGCCGCAGCGGCGGTGGGATTCGCGACCGTACATAGCGCCGATTCGGATGTGCGCGGGCTGGCGGCGCTGATCGCCGCGCGGTGCCGCCCGTCGCAGGGCGAAGTGATCTATCCGTCTGCGCGCGATGTCTCGGGCGAGCTGGCCAGCACGCTCGAAGCCCGCGGCTATTCGGTCTCGCAAACCGCCCTGTACGAAGCGCGCGGCGCAGCGATGCTGCCGGAAGCGGCGGAAAACGCGTTGCGTACGCGTACGACTGCCGCTGCCGCCTTGTTTTCGGTGCGAAATGCGTTAGAATTCGGACGTTTGATCGTTTCGGCCGGTCATACGGGTGCGGTCTCCGGAATGTACGCCTGCTGCATCAGCAGTGCGGTTGCGGCGGCCTTCGACGATGTCGCCGGGCTACCGGCGGCGCGGCAGTCGACGGTCGCCGCGTCGCCCGACGCCGATTCCATGGCCGCGCTCCTCGGAACGCTGCACGGCCGATAACCGGAGGACCCCGCCGACAGTGCCGGAAACCGGCCCGGCGGGAGGCAGACTATGGTGGAACGCCAGCGATGAGCGACCCGGTCCCGAACGATGCCGCGCGCGTGATCGACGCCTTCGGCGGCATCCGCCCCATGGCGAAGAAACTCGGCGTGGCGGTGACGACCATCCAGGGCTGGAAAGAGCGCAACGCCATACCCATCCGGCGCCTCGACGAAATCCGCGCCGCGGCAGCGCGGGAGGGAATCGACCTCGGCGCCCTTGCGATCCCGGCGGAAGAACCGCTGGAACCGAGAGGTGCGACGCCGCCCGCCGAAGAGGCGCCGCATACAGATGCGCCGGCCGGCGCCGGCCCGGTCGAGGCCGAGCCGCTGCGGGCCGAAAAAGTCGTGGACACGCCTTCGGGCCTGAAGGAAGCGGAAAGCGTGGCCGCGGGACCGACCGTGGAGGCGTCGCCGGCAAGACCGGCCGGCTGGAACCGGCCTTTGGCGTTCGGCGCAGGATTTGCAGGGATGCTGGTAATCGGCGCCCTGATCGGCTGGGCGGTCGCGGATCGTTTGTCCGGCCGGGAACCGGATCGGGAAGCGGCCGCGGCGTTGGAGACACGGCTTGCCGCCGCCGAGAAAACCGCCGCCGCCGCCGGCTCGGCAGCGCCCGCCGCTGCTGCGCAGGCCGGTGCGCTGGCGCAACGCCTGGAAGCGGCGGAGGCCGCCGCCGCCGCACTGGGCGAAAAGCTTGCCGGACAAGACGATGGCGCGGCGGTCAGGGAGCTCGGCGCGTCGGTAAAGGCGCTGCAGGCGGACCTGAAAAATCTGAGTCGGACGCTTGCGTCGTCCCGGGCAGACGGAACAGTGGCAAAGGTCTCTGCCGATCTGACCGATCTGAAGGCGAATGTCGCCGCGCTTCGGCTGGCGGTCGCCGACGCTGCCGATCGGCCGGACGAACGCGATGGGGAGAATGCAGCGACCCGGGAAGCGTTGAGCGAACTGTCGCAGGGGCTCGCGGCATTGTCCGACAAGGTTGCGGCCTTCGACCGTAACCGGTTGGCGGCCGCGGAAAGCGCGCTGTCCGGCCTGGCCGCACGGGTTGCCGCTGCGGAAGCGCGCCTGAAGTCCGTGCAATCGAGCGGCGGGGCGACCGGCATTGTCGTGGCGCTGAGCCAGTTGCGGGCCGCCGCCGCCTCCGGCCGGCCCTATGCGGCGGCGCTCGCCGTGGCGCAAGAACTGGCCGGGGCCGATGCGTCGGCAGCTGCCGTCCTCGAGGCTCTGGCGCCGGCAGCGGCAAGCGGGGCGCCGATCCTGCCGGTGTTGCGGCGCGAATTCGACGCGCTGTCGGTCCGCCTGTTAGCCGCCGCGGCGCCGGCACAAGATGCAAGCTGGATCGACCGGGCCTGGAACAAGGTGAAATCGACCGTTGTCGTGCGCCGCACCGGCCGCGGCGTCACGGGAGAGTCGATTTCGGCGCTGGTGGCGCAGGCCGAAGTCGAGCTTGCGGACGGCGATCTGGCCGGGGCGATCGCCCTGGTGCGCAGGATGCCGGCGGCGGCGCAGGAAAGCGCATCGGGCTGGCTCGCCCGGGCCGAACGGCGCGCGGGTATCGATGCCGCGCTCGCCAGGCTGGACGCGCTGCTGCCGATGCTGTCCGGCGCCGCGCCCGACGGCAAGACGCGATAGGCGAAAGCGGGCGCGGCCATGACCCTGTTCGTGCGTGTTTTCCTGGCGCTGGTCGCGCTTGGAGCGGTCGCGACAGCCGCGGCATGGCTGACCGAAACGCCCGGCGCGGTCACCCTCGCCTGGCGCGACTGGCGGGTCGATACCTCCGTCGCGATGCTGGTCCTGTTCGTCGCCCTGTTGTTCCTGTCGGGCGCCGGCGTCTATTGGCTCTTGCGGCTGTTCCTGCGCGCGCCCAGGGCCATGATGGAAAACCGTGCGGCCCGGCGGCGCGAGAACGGCTATCTGGCGCTGACCCGGGGCATGGTCGCGGTGGCGGCCGGCGACGCGGCAGAGGCCCGGCGTCAGGCCCGTAGAGCGAGCGAGGTGCTCGGCCGCCCGCCGGGCGCGCTGCTGATAGGTGCGCAGGCGGCGCAAATGGAAGGCCGGTCCGACGTCGCCCGCAAATTCTACGAAGCGATGCTCGATACGCGCGAAACCGAGCTGCTGGGCCTCCGGGGCCTGCTGACCCTGGCCGAGCAGGCCGGCGACGACGCGGCGGCCATGGATCTGGCGGAGAAGGCGCGCGGGCTGAATCCGCGGGCGCCCTGGGCGCTCACCCGCCTGTTCCAACTCCAGATCAAGGACCGGCGCTGGGAAGATGCCGAAGCGACCCTGCGCGATGCGATGGCGGCGGAGGCCGTATCGGCGGCAGAGGGACGGCCGCGCGACGCCGCTCTGCTGGTTCAGCTCAGCCTGATGGCGGAGCGCGCCGGCAATCGCCGGCTTGCGCTGGAGCGGGCGCGCACGGCGCAGAAAACGGCGCCGGCCTTCCTGCCCGCTACGTTGCAACTGGTCGCGCTGCTTCACGCCGACGGCAAGAACCGCGCCGCCCGGAAGGCTGCCGAGCAGGCGTGGCAGGCCGAACCGCATCCGGACCTCGCACGCCTGTACCTTCAGGTCGAAGGCGGAGTCGATCCGACGCGCCGGCTGAAAGCCGCCGAGGCGCTGGCCGCGCTGGCGCCGACGGCGCGGGAAACCCGTCTGGCGATGGCGCGCGCGCTGCTCGACGCCAGGCTGTGGGGTCAGGCGCGCAACCATCTGGTAACCGGCGGGGGCGACGATCCGGACGCTGCCTTCTGCCGCCTTTTCGCCGAACTGGAGCAGGCGGAAAACGGCGACGCCGCCCTGGCGCGCGACTGGCTTTCCCGGGCATCGGAAGCGCCGCGCGAGCCGGCCTGGCTGTGCAGCAACTGCAGCGCGACGGCGCAGGAATGGTCGGCCCTGTGCGGCCATTGCGGCGCCTTCGAGACCCTGCGCTGGACCACACCGCCCCGGGTCATGCCGCACAGCGAGGCGACGCAGCGGGGCGAAGCTGTCGACGCGGTTTCGAGCGGCGATCCGGCGCCGGCCGCCGCGGAGGTCACGGCCGCCGCCAGCGCCCTGGAAGCGCCGCGGGCCTGAGAGGGGCATCGGCCCGGATCGTCGGCCCGGATCGTCGGCCCGGATTTGCGCCCCGGATTTGAGAGAGATGCGGCGTAGCAACGGCCGGTTTCGGCCGGCGCTTCATTGACCGTAGCCGTCCGGGCGGCTAAATGCCTGCGGTCCGCAGCCGCTGCGCGCCGGTTCCGCAGCCGCCGGAACGATGCCGATGTAGCTCAGCCGGTAGAGCAACGCATTCGTAATGCGTGGGTCGGGGGTTCGAGTCCCTCCATCGGCACCACTCTTCCGAATGTCCGGGCGGCCTGCGGCCGTTTCCGGCCGGACGAACCGGGCCGGCCGTCAGGAACGGGATCGCCATGCGCATCTGGTATCAGAGCTTTACCCACGAAGACGAATCCGCGGCCTATCTGGAGCGTCTGCGGGCGCATCTCGGCTCGGTCGCCGATCCGGACACGGAGATTGTCGTCCACACCCTGTATCCGTCGGCGACCAATGTGCATCCGATCACGGAAATGCGCCTGGGCGTCCAGGTGGTGAAAAACGCCGTCCGGGCCCAGGAGGAAGGCTACGACGCTTTCGCCGTCGGCCACTTCCAGGATTCCGGCCTGATGGAATCGAAGTCGGTGGTCGACATCCCGGTGCTCGGGCTGGGCGAAACGACGATGCTCCATGCCTGCACGCTGGCGCGCAAGACCGGGCTGGTGACGATCCACCCGGTGTTCATCCCGTGGCACGAGGAGCAGATCGCGGCCTACGGGCTGGGCAGCCGGATGACCGGCGTGCGCGCGATGACGACCTCGCCGCTGGATTATGTGGCGGCGATCTCCGACCGGTCGGTCTACGAAGGCATCCGCGACCAGTTCGTGGCCCAGTCCCAGCCCTTCGTCGACGAGGGTGTCGACGCCCTGATCCCGGCCGGCGGCCTGCCGATGCTGCTTCTGGCGTCCGAGCACGGCTTCAACGTCGGCGGGGCGCCGGTGCTGAACGGCATTAACATTCTGGTCAAGCAGATCGAAACCGCGGTGAAGCTGAAGGCGATCGACGGCACCGCGGTCAGC
Source organism: Rhodospirillaceae bacterium Spongia-Bin9 (assembly GCA_900197615.1). GTDB lineage: Bacteria > Pseudomonadota > Alphaproteobacteria > Bin65 > Bin65 > Bin65. Next base: position 3,595 of record FZLR01000122.1, on the reverse strand, counting down.
CGCCGGTCCAACTTCGCCCGGCCGGGCGACGGGGCGATGCGAGACTTTCTCGGGCAATGACCGGCGAGACGGTCTACGGCATTTTCCGGGCCGCTGCCGCCGCGGCGCCGGCGCGCGAATTCCTCGTCATACCGCCCTCGGCGTCCCGGCCCTATGCGCCGGACGGCGTTGCGCTCAGCTATGCCGAAGGGCTGGCGCGTATCGACGAGAAGCGTGCCGCCTATGCGGCGGCGGGCTACGGCCCCGGCCAGCGCGTCGCGATCCTGCTGGAGAACCGGCCGGATTTCCTCATCCACTGGCTGGCGCTGAACGCGCTGGGCGTCTCGGTCGTTCCGGTCAATCCCTATTACCGCAGTGCGGAGTTGACCTACCTGCTGGACCACAGCGACTGCATCCTCGCCGTCGCCGTGCCGGAGCGGGTCGGCGACCTCGAGACCGCGGCGGCGGCGGTCGACCGCCCGCTGCCGGTCATCGGCGCTGACGATCCGCTCCCCGAAGCGCCCGCGCCGCCGCAACGCGACCCCCCCGGGCCGGCGAGCGAATGCGCCCTCATGTACACCTCCGGGACGACCGGCCGGCCCAAGGGCTGCATGCTGTCCAACGACTATTATGCCGGGGTCGGCCGCTGGTATGTCGACCAGGGCGGGCTGGCGGCGGTCGAGCACGGGCAGGAGCGGCTGCTGACACCGCTGCCGCTGTTCCACATGAACGCGATGGCCTGTTCCTTCGTCGCGATGCTGATCGCGCGCGGCACGCTGATCCAGCTCGACCGGTTCCATCCGTCGACCTGGTGGTCGGACGTGCGCGATACCGGCGCGACCATTTTCCACTATCTCGGCGTTATGCCGGCCATCCTGCTCAACCTGCCCGAGGATCCGGCGGAGCGCGACAACCGGGTCAGGTTCGGCTTCGGCGCCAATGTCGATCCGGCGCAGCATGTTCCGTTCGAGGCGCGCTTCGGCTTTCCCCTGATCGAAGGCTGGGCGATGACCGAAACCGGCGCCGGCGCGACCATCGCCGCCAACCGGCCGCCCCACGAACCGGGCAAGCGCTGCATCGGCCGGCCGGCGGGCTGCGAGGCCCGGATCGTCGACGACGAGGACAACGACGTGCCCGACGGCACGCCCGGAAGCCTGATCGTCCGCAAATCGGCCGACGACCCGCGGCGCCTTTTCTTTTCCGGCTACTACAAGGACGAGGCGACGACCGAACGCGACTGGCGCGGCGGCTGGTTCCACACCGGCGATGTCGCCATGCGCGCGCCGGACGGCCGCTTCTATTTCGTCGACCGGGACAAGAACATCATCCGGCGCTCGGGCGAGAATATCGCGGCGCTGGAAATCGATACGGTGCTGGTGAAGCACCCGGCCGTGGCGCAGGTCGCGGTCATCGCGGCGCCGGACCCGGTGCGCGGCGAGGAGGTTATGGCCTGTGTCGTGCCGGCCGCCGGCCCTGCGCGCGACCGGGCGCGCGACCGGGCGCGCGACCGGGCCCGCGACCCGGCCCGCGACCCGGCCCGCGACGAAGCGACGGCGCGCAGCCTGGTCGAGTGGTGCCTCGCCCGGCTGGCCTATTACAAGGCGCCGGGCTGGGTTCTGTTCCTCGACGAATTGCCGGTCACCGCGACCAACAAGATCAAGAAGGCCGACCTCAAGGACCTGGGCGGCGATCCGGCGCAAAACCCGGCCGCCATCGACCTGCGCAGCATGAAGAAGGCCCCGCGCCCCGCAGCTTGATTTCGCTATGCGCGGCCGGCAGCGTGGGCTGCCTTAAATCGGCGCCAGGTCCAGCAGCGATTTGCCCAGGCGGGTCACGCTCACCAGCACAATGATGCCGAAACAGACGATCGCGACGCCGGAGATGCGGTTGATGCGCTGCATTCGCGCCTCGTTCAGGCCGGTCCGGAACAGGCTGGTCAGGGCGGCGAGAGTCAGCCACCACAGGGTCGATCCGGCAAAGACGCCGAGGATAAGCGTCCAGGCGCTCGGCAGATCGCCTTCCGGCACGATCGCCCCCAGGGCCGGAAACACGACGACGAGGCTGGCGATCGTCGCCGGATTGGTGATCGTCAGCATGAAAGTGGTCGCGAAATCGCCGAAACTGCGGGTGAAGGACAGGCGCGGGTTCGCTTCCGTCCTGACCTGCTTGAGTGCGGTCAGCAGGCCGAGCAGGATCAGCAGGATGCCGCCGCCCAGACGCAGGCTCGGTTCGATTTCGTGGAGAAACGCGGCGACGAAAGTAATGCCGAAGGCGGCGATGGCGCCGAAAACCGTATCGGCCAGCGCGCCGCCCGCGCCGGCGATCAGGCCGGCGGGAATCCCCTTCGCCAGAGTGCGCTGGGCGACCATGATCCCGACCGGGCCGACCGGCGCCGCGATGACGAAGCCGGCAATCACCCCCTTGGCGAAGAGCACGAAATCCACGACCGCCCGCCGCAGTTCGGGTTATCCGGCCCACACGGGAACGGCGTCGAACCGCGCCGTCGGATTGACGATTTCCCGCTGCGCCGCGACCAGCGCCAGCGAATCCCGGTTCAGTTTTTGCGTCGCCAGAAACACGCCGTAAATCGAAGCGGCCGCTCTGGAGAGCGCCGCGCGGGCGTCCTGCAGATCGAACCGGGCGCCCAGGAAAAGGGCGGCAAAAGCGTCGCCTGCCCCGTGGGACGCGATATCGACCAGCGGCGTCGTCACCTGCCAGGCCCGCCCGCCGGTGACCAGCAGCACGCTGATTTGGGATTCGTGCCGCAACCCGGTGACCACGACGGTTGTCGGGCCCTGCTTCAGCAGGGATGCCGCAGCGCTCGCGGCTGTGTCGACATTGCCGATCTTCCGGCCCGAAAGCTGCTCCAGTTCGAACAGGTTCGGCACGACGATATCGGCGCGTTTCAAGGCTTCGTCGCGGAAGAATTCGGCAATGCCGTCGGCGACATAGGGGCCGCGCTCGGCATCGCCGATCACCGGGTCCAGGACATACAGCGCACCGGGGTTGGCGCGCTTGATCCGGTCGACGGCGTTGAGCAGGACGGGCCCGGTCGCCGGCGCGCCGAGGAATCCGCTGAGCACGGCGTCGCAGCGGTGGAAAGCGCCGCGCCGGTCCATCTCGTCCAGAATTTCCGCGATGTCCGTGGCGTGGTAAACGCCGCCCCGATAGCTGCCGTAACCCGGATGGTTGCTGTAGTTCACCGTGTCGACCGGCCACACCTCGTGGCCCAGCAGTTGCAGCGGAAAAGTCGCTGCCGCGTTGCCGACATGGCCGTAGGCTACCGAGGACTGGACCGACAAAACCTGCATTGCGCCCCGTTTGCTTGAGCCGTGTTCGCATCGCCTGACCCGTCGTGCGGCCGGCCGGGCGCGACGCAGGCCGTGACAATGGCGAAACTTCCGGGCTAGATGGGCGCACCATTTCTTCGGGACCTTGCTGTCGTCAATGGATAATTCGCTCGCTCGCCGCGATGTGAAAAGAGGCCGGCCGCGCCGCTCGGCGCTCTACATGCCGGGCGCCAACGCCCGCGCGCTCGAAAAGGCCCGCAGCATTCCTGCCGACGTGCTGCTCCTCGACCTGGAAGACGCGGTTGCGCCGGACGCCAAGGAAACGG
>FZLR01000027.1 GCA_900197615.1 Rhodospirillaceae bacterium Spongia-Bin9 | reverse complement strand
TGAAATCCGGGGTCGATGGGGGTGAGGGTGCGGCGATCGCTCATGTCCACCGGACTGTCCGCGCCGTCGGCCGGAAACCCGGCACCGCATAGTCAGGTATATATTACCCAAAGATTTCTCGGCTTCGGTCGACATGACGGGGGCAATCCCCGTCAGGCCGCCTGTGCCCGCTTCGCCTCGAACCAGCCCGGATAGGCGAACAGGGCGGACGATCCGCCGGTATGCAGGAACACCACACGCTCGCCGGAGCGGAAGACACCCTCGCGGACCATGCCGAGCAGGCCGGCGAAGCATTTTCCGGTATAGACCGGATCGAGCAGGATGCCCTCCAGCTCCGCCATTGTCCGGACGGCCTCGACCGTGGACTCCGCCGGGATGCCGTAGCCGGGGCCGACGAAGCGGTCGTCGACCCGGATGCCGGCCGCTTCGACAGGATCTGGCAGGCCGATACGGTCAGCCGTCGCCTGCGCCAGGTCCAGCACCTTCGCTTCCTGCGCCGCCGATCCGGCCCGCACGCTGACGCCGTAGACCGGAATTTGCGAGCCGATGCCGTGCAGACCGGTCACCATGCCGGCGTGGGTGCCGGCACTGCCGCTGGCGAGCACGATGGCGTCGATGTCCAGGCCGCCCTCTTCCGCCTGCGCCACAAGCTCGGCCGCCGCGTTGGCATAGCCGCACGCGCCGATGGCGTTCGAGCCGCCGCCCGGAATGGCGAACACCCGGTCCGCCCCGCCGGGCAGGCCGGCGACCAGGTCGTCGAGCGCGGTATCCATATCGTCGCGCGCCGGGCAGCGGTGGACGATGGCGCCGCACAGCCGGTCGAGCAGCACGTTGCCGTTCTCGTTGTAGGCCGTGTCGGCAAAGCCGGTCCGGTCTTCGAGCAGGACGTGGCATTCGAGGCCGAGGCGTGCTGCCGCCGCGGCGGTCTGGCGGGCGTGGTTGGACTGGGTCGCGCCCTGGGTCGCGACGGCTTCGGCGCCGCAATCCAGCGCCGCGCCCATCAGGTATTCCAGCTTGCGCGCCTTGTTGCCGCCGGTCGCCAGCCCGGTGCAGTCGTCGCGCTTGATCCAGACCTCCGGCCCGCCCCCCGGTCCGGCAAGCGCCGCGCTCAGCCGTTCCAGCGGCTCCAACGGCGTCGGCAGATGGGCGAGACGAACCCGCGGCAGGCGTTCCAAGTCCATGATCGTCCGTCCCTTGCTGCGATGGCGGCGGGACGGTAGCACGCCTTTGGCCGGGCTGTCCCTGCGGATCAGGTCTGTGCCGGATACGCCGGTCCGCGCAGACCGGGGTGGCCGAGCGGCAGGAACAACCGCATCGGGCGGTCCCGCAGCGGCGCGAAGCCGAGCCCTTCGTAAAATCGTTTCGCGCCTTCGTTTGCGGCGTCCACGACAAGGGCATGAATGGCGACGGTTTCGCCGGCGGCCACGACGCGCCTGACTGCGTCGGCAAGCAGCATGCCGCCCAGACCGCGCCCTTGAGCGGACGCATCGACAGCCAGCCGGCCGATCAGGGCGCAAGGCACCGGATGGCGGGGCAGTTTCCGGGAAAGCGCCTCAGGCAGCGAGGCCAAATCGATCGACAGCGCGCTCAACGTGTAGAAGCCGAGTACGGCGTCGGCGCTTCTCGCAGTGCAGACGAACACCCGAGCGATCCGGCGCCGCACATCCTGACCGGCCTGGCGCGACAGGTAGCGATCCAGTTCGGGCAGGCCGCAGGAGAAGGCTGTCCGGTCGTGCCGCTTGTCGAGCGGCTCGATAACCAGCGCTCCAAAATCGGTCAACGCGAATCGACCAGCCGCCGGTGTTCCTCCAGGGCGGTGCCGAGACGGTCATTCGGCGGCGGCGGATCGGCGATGGCGTCGAAAAACCGCATCGCGTCCTCGCGATCGAGCACCATGGCCTCGTGCCGGCGCACAGCCTTCTCCGCGTTTTCCAGCGCGCTGGAGACGATGAAGCCGCTGACGGTTTTTCCTTCGACGGCGGCGGCCTGTTCGATCCGCCGCTTTGCCGTTCCGCTCAGCCGCAGGTTGATCCGCTCGCTTCGGGCCGTGCTCGCAGGAGCCATGATGCCGTTCTCCTTCCGCGTTCGTCATGTACGTCGTTTCGGTGCCGAAAACAAGATTGCGCCGCTTTGGGCCCTTAGGCGGTCGGTTCTCACACCCCCCGCACCTTCGGCAGCATCAGGAAGTCCCAGGGCGAGGGAAAATCGCCGACCGGGACTTCGACGACCGTCGGTCCGCCGCCCCTGAACGACTCGCGCAGGCGTTGCCGCAGTTCTTCCGGCGTCTCGGCGCGCAGGCCGCGGGCGCCGAAACTTTCGGCGAGGCGCACGAAGTCCGGGCTGGTCAGGTCGGAGGCGATCGGCCGGTTGTTGTAGTTCTCGATCTGGAAGCGTCTGACGTTGCCGTAGGCGTTGTCGTTGAAGACGATGGCGGTGAGCGGAATGCCGTAGTGGACGGCGGTCGCCAGCTCGGCAATGCCGAACAGCGCGCCGCCGTCGCCTGCGATCGCGACGGCCGGCACATCGGGGCGGGCATGGGCCGCGCCGAGACCCGAGGGGATACCCCAGCCCAGGGTGCCCTGATAGGCCGAAGTCAGATGGGTGCGCGGCCGGTAGCTGGGGAACGCCAGGCGCGCGACGTAGCCGACCTGGGTCAGTTCGTCGACGAAGATGCCGTCGCGCGGCAGTTCGGCCCGGATCGCGTCCAGCCAGGCCATCTGCGGACCGAGCCTGTCCCGGTAGGCTTTCGCAAAGTGCGCCTTTTCTGCAGCGATCCGCTCGCGCCAGTCGCTGCGGTTCGTTTCCCGGCCTTCCAGCGCGGCGACCAGCAGCGGGACGGCATCGCGCGTGTCGCCGTGAATGGCGACATCGGGCGCGCGCACGCGGCCGAGTTCCTCGCTGTCGATATCGATATGGACGATCTTCATCGCGTCGTCGGCGCCCCAGAGCATCTGCTGGTTGAGCCGCGTCCCGATACCGAGCACGACATCGCAGGCCGGCCACAGTGCATGCCCGACCGGCGCACCGGCGCTCAGCGCGTGCTCGCTCGAAACGACGCCCCGGCCGGTCCTGTAGGCGATGACCGGGGCGGACAGCATTTCCGCCAGCTGCGTCACGGCCTCGCTGCAATCCGCCGCGCCGCTGCCGACGACGATGAGCGGACGCTCCGCCCGTTCGAGCAGGCCGGCGGCGCGTTCGACCGCTTCCGCGTCGATCTCCGGCGGAGCTTCCGGTGCGGCGACGAGATCGGCGGGAGCGCCGGCTACCGGCGACTTCCAGACATTGACCGGAACCTCGATCCCGACGGGCCGGCGCCGGCCGGACAGCATGGCGGCGAGGGCGGATTGCAGGACGGCATGGGCATTGTCGCCGCCGGTTATCCTGGCGGCCTGCTTGGTCAGCCCGGCCATGACACCGAGTTGGTCCGGCAGCTCGTGGAGCAGCCCGAACCCTTTCCCGATGGCGCGCAGCGGAATCTGGCCGGCCAGCGCCAGCACCGGAGCGTTGGTTGCATAGGCCGTGGCGAGCGCGGCGCCGGTATTCAGGAATCCCGGTCCGGGCACAACCGCGAAGGCCTGGGGCCGGCCGGTCGCGAGCGCGGCGCCGAGCGCCATGTAGGCCGCGCCCTGCTCGTGCCGCCCGGTAATCGGTGTCAGCCGGTTCTGCTTGTCGTACAGGGCATCGAAGAAGTCGTCGTTCTGGACGCCGGGCAGGCAGTACAGATTCTCGATCCCGTTCCGGATCAGGGTTTCGACAACGAGTTCTGCGACGGTTTCGGGCATGGTTTCGGCTTCGGTCGGCGGCGCAGTCCGAATCTTCTGCGTCAGGATGCGCGGGGAACGGATCGGTTGCGATCCGGCTCGGAATATGCTGGCGCTGTGCGGCGGCGGCGATGATACCGGCGCCAGGCCCGCTGACAATCCGCATGTTCGGCATTTCGTCACGCTGCCCGAGGGCATGACGGAGCGCGCGGAATGCCGGCTCCGCTGCGGCGCATCCGCCATCGGCGCCCGCCCCAACGGCGATAATCGGATCGGTAGCGAAAATGTCTACGAAATGAATAATTCTTATTATAAAAAAATATTTGAATCTTGCTCTCATCCAATCAAGGGAATGTATTTCCTTTACTTGTAACTACCAAATAGTGTTATAAACTGAGTCTGTCAGCGCTTCAAACTAGACTTACCGCCTGGCAAAATCCGACGTCAAGGAACATGGCGAATCCACATGACATCTTTCCGGTCACGAACGCCGACCGCGGTAAAGCTACGCTTTCCGCCGTCTGACGGTTCGGCGCCGATTTAAGCCGTCCGAATATGGTGCTTCCATCCCTGTGGAGATGGCTTGGACGTCCCGCTCGGCGGCGTCCGATTCCCGCTGTCTGCGCGACCCTGCTGGCGGCCTTCCTGTGCGCCGTCGCGGCGCCACCGGCCCGCGCGCAGACCTCCTCCTGGGACGGTACGGTCGAGGTGTCGCTCGATGGCGTGAACCCGACCTCGGGATCGTCCGTCCCGCTGAATTTCAACAACGGGAACAGTGTAACCTACTGGATGAGGCTTTCGAAGCAGCCAGTCTACGAAGATGCCGAGCAGCCAGACAACGAAGATGCCGAGCAGCCAGACAACGAAGATGCCGAGCAGCCAGACAACGAAGATGCCGAGCAGCCAGACAACGAAGATGCCGAGCAGCCAGACAACGAAGATGCCGAGCAGCCAGACAACGAAGATGCCGAAGGTTGGTGGGTCAAGATCCATGTCGACGGCGCGGCGCGTGCCGGCGGCAAATACAAGGGCGTCGAGTGGGTGCCATCGATCGGTTGGAAATTCGACAAACCCGACAACCTCGACAACCTCGACGATCCGACGCCCTGGCGCAAAGTCACTGTCAGAAAATTGGAAGATGTCGACGGAGACGGCGATGTCGATGCGGATGACGAAAGGGCCCGCCCCACATCGCTGACCTTCAGCCACGAAGTATGGGATCACGAGGCCGAATGCCCGGTCCACAATGTCGGGCTCCTTACGGTCTATTCGGGCAGCAACAACGGCAACGGCGGCGGCGGAAACGACGGCAACAGCAACACCGGCGGCGGAAACGACGGCGGCGGAAACGACGGCGGCGGAAACGACGGCGGCGGAAACGACGGCGGCGGAAACGACGGCGGCGGAAACGACGGCGGCGGAAACGACGGCGGCGGAAACGACGGCAACAGCAACACCGGCGGCGGCAACACCGGCGGAGACAACACCGGTGGCGGCGGGAATGATGGCGTCGGCACCGACTCCTTGCAGAACAATGCACCGGTCCTGGACGATCCCGGCACGCTGACGATTCGAGGAGAATGTCGGCTACACGACGAGGCCGGGGGAGAATGTCGGCAGTCCGGTCACAGCATCCGACGCCGACAACGATCCGCTGACCTTCACCCTGGAAGGCGCGGAAGCGCGGTTCTTCTCCATCGGCCGGACCAGCGGCCAGATCATGACCCGGTCCGGCGCCGTCTACGACCGCGAGGCCAAGGAGAGCTATACGGTCACGGTCAAGGTGAGCGACGGGAGAGCGAGCGACACCGTCGACGCGACCATCTCGGTTACCGATGTTTCCGAGAGGCCGCGCGCGCCGGCGGCGCCCAAGGTCCGGTTGGCGCCGGAAGACCGGACCGGCCTGTCGGTCAGCTGGACCGCGCCGTCCAACCGCGGCCGTCCGCCAATCGAAAGCTACGACCTGCAGTACCGGGCCGGTCCCGACGACGCCTGGATCGACGGCCCGCAGGACGTGACGGAGACGAGCGCGCTAATCCTGAACATTCAGGATTTCGACGAGGAGTTGCCCTACGAGGTTCGAGTGCGGGCCACCAACGCGGATGGCGACAGCGACTGGTCGCCGCCGGGACGGCTCGGCAGAGGGCTCGAGGGCGATACTGTCCAGAAATCCTGGATCGTCCGGTTCGCGCGCACGGTCGGCAGCCAGATGCTGAATGCGCTGGACGGACGCTTCGACGGCGGGTCGGAGACGCAAGTCTCCGTGGCCGGAATGTCCGCCGGCGGCGCGGCCTATCCCGGCCCGGGTTTCGGCTGGGGTTCCTCCGGGAATTTCGGCGCCCAGGTTGGATGGGACAGGGCCGGTTTTCGGGGGGCGATGCCGGGACGGGCCCGCTCCGGTCTGCCGCCCGGCAGTTCGTTCCAGATCGGCGCCGGCGACGACGAAAAGGGCGAGGCGACCTGGACCGCCTGGGGCCGATTCGGGATCGCCCGGTTCGACGCCAGGAAGAAGCCGGTCCCCCTGTTCGGCGATGTGAGCACGGCGGTCATCGGGGCGGACGTTGCGCAGGACAGATGGCTCGGCGGGCTTGCGGTTTCGATCAGCGAGGGCGCCGGGGTATTCGAACTGGCCGGGGACGAGGTCGCCGGAAAATCCAAGGGCCGCCTCGTGAACCTCTACGGCTTTGCCCGCTACCGGCTGACGGAAACGATCGACGTCTGGGGGATTGTCGGCTCCGGCAAGGGCAAGCTGAATTTCCGGCAGGAGGACGATGCCGCCGGCAGGACCGATATCGGCATGCGCATTGTGTCGGGCGGCGTGCGCGGCCGGCTGCCGTCGCCGGACTGGGGCCTGGGCATCGACCTTGCCGTCAAGGCGGACGCGATGTGGGTGCAGGCCGAATCGGACGCTGCCGGGGACCTCGTGGCCGCGCAGGGCGAAGCGACGCGGCTGCGGCTCATCGGCGAGGGCTCGCGCGCCTTCGAGGTCGGCGGTGGGACGCTGACCCTCACCGGGGAAGGCGGCCTGCGCCACGACGGCGGCGATGCCGATAAAGGCGTCGGGATCCTGGTCGGCGGCGGCGTGCGCTACAGGGCCCGGGGCTACACGGTCCGTGGCCATGCGCACGGCGTTCTGGCCCATGCGGAAAAGGGCTTCGGCGAGTGGGGGATTACCGGCGAGGTCCGGATTAATCCCGGTCAACTCGGCCGCGGTTTCTTCCTGACCGTCGCGCCGGGCTGGGGCGCCGGGCCGGGCGGTATCGAACGGATGCAGTCGGCGCCCGGGGGGGCGCCCGGCGTCGACGGTGCGCAGGCCTTCGCGGCCGAGGGCCGGCTTAACACGGAAATCGGCTACGGCCTTCGCGCGCCCGTCGGCGCAGGACTGCTGACCCCCCATGCCGGACTTTCGCTGTCGATGCGCGGTACGCAGCAGTGGCGGGCAGGAGCCCGGTGGCGGATTGCGCCGCAGACAGTGTTCGGGTTCGAAGGAACCCGCGACGTGACGCGCGGGCCCGAGCCGGCGGCGCACTCGATCCTGTTCCGGGCGAACGCCCGCTGGTAACGGCGTGAGCCGCGAGGCGCGGCTTTTCAACGGCGGATGGCGGGACTACAAACGTCCCGCCGCCCAACAACATCCCCGCCGCCCGCCATGGATCCCGTCTATCTCAACGAAGAGCACCGCATGCTGCGCGAGACCGCGCGCCGCTACATCGAGGACGAGGTGGAGCCGCACGGCGACGCCTGGGAGGCGGCCGAGGAGATCCCGCGCGGCGTGTTCGCCCGCATGGGCGATCTCGGCTTCTTCGGCGTCCAGGCGCCGGAGGCCTATGGCGGCACCGACATGGGACCGGTCGCCATGGTCGCCCAGTGGGAGGAACTGGGCAAAACCAGCTTCGGCGGCTTCGCCGGCAGCACCTCGGCCCATGCCGAGATGGCGGTGCCGCATCTCATCAACGCCGGCACCGACGAGCAAAAAGAGCGCCTGCTGCCCGACCTGATCGCCGGCCGCAAGGTCAGCAGCATCGCGGTCACCGAGCCGGACGGCGGCTCCGACGTCGCCGCGCTCAAGACAAGGGCCAGGCGCAGGGGCAACGACCGCTGGGTATTGAACGGCAGCAAGGTGTTCATCACCAACGGGGTTCTGTCCGACGTCTATTTCGTCGCCGCGCGCACCGATCCGCACGCCAAGGGATCGCGCGGCATTTCCATGTTCATCGTCGAGAAGGGCGCGCCGGGATTCAAGGTCGCCAAGAAGCTCGACAAGCACGGCTGGCGCTGTTCGGACACCGCCGAACTGGTCTTCGAGGATTGCGAAGTCCCGTACGAGAACATCCTCGGCGAGGAGAACAAGGGCTTCTACGCGGTGATGGAGAATTTCCAGAACGAGCGGCTGGTCGCCGGCGCTATGAACGCGGGCTCGATGGAGAGCGCGCTGGCGATCACGACGCAATATGTCAAGGACCGCAAGGCGTTCGGCGGCACGCTGTGGGACAAGCAGGTGGTGCGCCACAAGTTGGCGACGCTGGCGACCCAGGCCGAGGCCTTCCGCCACCTGACCTATCACTGCGCCTGGCTCGTCTCCCGGGGCCGGGACTGCGTGAAGGAAGTCTCCATGATCAAGGCGATGGGCGGCGAGCTGGTCAACCGGGTGATGTACGATTGCGTCCAGCTGCACGGCGGCATGGGCTATATGCGCGAAAGCCCGATCGAGCGCATGAGCCGCGACGCCCGGGTCGCCGCGATCGGCGGCGGCGCGACGGAAGTGATGCTGGAGGAAGTCGCCAAGCGCATGTGAGGCGCGCGCCCTTCGACAGGCTCGGGGCAGGCTTTCGGAACGCCACCTTCGGCGGCAGCTCACGGTCAGGGGATGCCGCAGGAAGGGAGATTTCCCGACTGCGCGTCCCTCCGCACCGCTTCGGTCGACATGACGGCAAAGGACGAACAGGGCGAACGCGAGCGATCGTGTGCCGCGGATTCTCCTGGAGGGCGCCGTCCCGGTGTCTCGCCTTACAAACTGAACGCCTCGAGCGTCGCGGGATGGAACAGGTCGTCGACGCCGACGCGGCGCGGCGACAGGCCCTGGGCGCGGTGGTAGCCGAGGAAGGTGTCGAGGGTTTTCTCGTTGCCGGCGAGGCCGTAGCTCCAGAAATCCGCGCCCATCAGCGAACGCGCGCGCTCCAGGCTGTCTTCCAGGAACGGCAGGGTCGCCTTGGCCGCCGAGGTGTCGTGCAGCGCGTCCTGCGCCATGCCTTTCGCGCGGGTGAAGGCCTTGAGGAGCGCGCCGGGCAGCCAGGGATGATCGTCGGCGAGCGACCGCCGCAGTGCCAGCACATGCATGATCGGGAACACCGCGTGGCGCCGGTAATACGCCTCGGCGGCGGCGAAGGAATCGCCGAACAGGCGGCCGACCTGCGGATGCCCTTCGTCGAAGCAGCGCAGCGACCGCGGGCCGATGAAGCCGTCGATTTCGCCTGCCGTAAGCATTCCATTTAGCGTTGCGCCTTCAGGGGCCGGCTCCACGGTCACATCCGCCGGCAGGTCGAGCGCGATCTTCTCCGGCCGGCCCGGCGTGTCCATGCCGCCGCGCACCCAATGGATGTCCGAGGGCCGGACCCCGTGATCCTCTTCGAGGATGCCGCGGGCCCAGACGTTCGCGGTGAGCTGGTACTCGGCGATGCCGATGCGCCGGCCGCGCAGGTCCTCCGGCCGCTCTATGCCCCGGTCGGTGCGGATATAGATCGAGGTGTGGCGGAAGGCGCGCGACAGGTAGACCGGCACGGCGATGTAGTGCGGGTCGCCGCGCGCCACGGAGATGACGTAGGAGGACAGCGACAGTTCGCAGATATCGAAGGCCCGGTGGCGCATGGCGCGGAAGAACATCTCCTCCGGCGTCAGCAGCATGACCGCCGGATCGACGCCGTCGATCCTCGCCCGGCCGTCCGCGATCGGGCGGGTGCGGTCGTAGTCGCCCATGGCGATGGACAGGCGCAGATCGCTCACTTCGGGTTTCCTCCGGGCTCGGCGGCCACCTGCCGCGTGAGTTGGACTGGCGCGCCGTTGCGGGCCGAGCGCAGAATGGCGTGGCACACCTCCAGGCTGGCCAGGCCCCAGCGTCCGGTCTGGACCGGCTCAATACCATCCCGCACCGCCGCAACCAATGCATCGAGCACCGGCGTGCGCGGATCGGGCGTGCGCGGGGCCGGCTCGAAGCGCCGCTCGTCGCCATAGACCCAGATACCGTCCGGCGTCAGGCGGATGTCGCCGTGCTCGCAGCAGACGACGACCGGGCCGAAATGCTCGTGATGCGGCGCGGCCACCGGGGCCGCCGCTGCGTCGAACGTGCGCGCTCGTTTCAGGGCCGATTCCGCTTCGGGAGTCGGTGCGGCGGCCAGCGCCCGGCGCGTCCGGCCGTAGTCGTCCGGATCCTTCTTGTGGCCCAGTTCGCCGGTCCAGCCCATCCACTCGTCGCTGTCGAAGCGGCCGTAGCCGGAATAGGTCAGGCTGGCGAAGGCGCCGCCGTCGAACGCGAGCAGCGCGCTGTAGGCGCCTTCGGTCGGTCGCGCAGGGTCCCAGTCCCCGGTATGGGCGCTGACCTGCGTCGCCAGCCCACCGGCGAGCAGGCGCACGACATCGACCTGGTGGACCGCCTGGCTGAACAGCACGCCGCCGCCCTCCTCCGTCCGCAATTCCTCCGGGCGGCGCGGCCGGTAGAGGAAATCCGTGTAGGCGAAGGCGTGGATCATGCGCACCGGGCCGAGCGCGCCGCTCCGGATCAGCGCGCGCGCCTGCGCGACCGGCGCGTCGAAGCTGTGGCTCGGCCCGACGATCAGGGCGACCCCGGCGCGTTCGCACGCCTCGACCGTGGCTTCGCCGTCGGTCAGGGTCGCGGCCAGCGGCTTCTCGACCAGCACATGCTTGCCGGCCGCTGCCGTAGCCATCGCCTGTTCGGCGTGGAGTTCGTGGGGAGTGGCGATATAGACCGCCTCCAGACCGGGATGCGCCAGCAGCCCGTCGAGATCGGCGTAACTCCGGCCGCCGAATTCAGCCTCGAAGGCGGCGCGGGATTCCGCGCGCGGCGCGCAGGCCGCGACGGGATCGATCCGGCGGTCGGCGCGCAGGGCCGGCGCGGTGAGGGCGAAGGCCCGGCCCAGCCCGACGATTCCGAGGCGGACCGGCTCAGAGGTCAAGACTCAGCGCTCCGCTCTTCGCCCGCGATACGCACAGCATAATGAATTCCCCGCGCTCTTCGTCCATCAGCACCCTATCGCGATGGTCGGCCTCGCCGGCGATCAGCCCCGTCTTGCAGGTACCGCAGACGCCGCTCTCGCAGGAGCTCGGCACGCGGATTCCGGCGCCGCGCAACGCCTCCAGGATCGGCAGATCGGCCGGCACGGCCACCGTCCGACCTGTGCGGTGGAGCACGACCTCGAACGGGCGGTCGTCGGGCCGCACGGCTTCGACCGGTTTGAAATCCTCGAACTGCACCCGTCCTTCCGGCCAATGGCCCGAGACCGCCCGGACCTCTTCCATCAATGGTTTCGGGCCGCAGCAATAGACCCGGATGTCCCGCGGTTCGGCGAAATCGTCCCAGAAATCGTAGAAGGCGTCCGGATCGCCGCCGTCGCGATGCACGGTCAGCCGCGCGCCGAAGCGGGCCCGAATTTCGTCGAGATAAGCCGACTCCGCGGCGCTGCGGGTGCAGTAAATCAGGCGGAAGGGCCGGCCCTCCTCGTCGAGCCTGTCGGCCATGGCGCGGACCGGCGCAATGCCGATGCCGCCGGCGATCAGCAGATAGCCCGGCGCTTCGGCCAGCGGAAAACTGTTGGCCGGCGCATCGGCGCGCAAGAGGCCGCCGACTTCCGTTTCCTCGACCATCGAACGCGAACCGCCGCGCGACTCCGGCTCGCGCTTCAGGGCGATGACATAGCGGTCCGGTGCACGCCCGTCGTTGACCAGGGAATACTGGCGCATGGCGCCCGAAGGCGTCTCCACCCCGATATGCGCGCCCGGCTCGAAGGGCGGCAAGGGCGCGCCGTCCGCCGCCGTGAGGGTGAATTCCCAGATATCGGGCGTGAGCCTGCGCTTGCCGGCGATTGTCAGGCGGATGAGGGCGTTCGGTTCGGCCATCTCGGATCGCGCTGGGAGTCCGACAGCGCCATCGAACTGGACGGCGCGCGTTGCCCGACCTAGCATGCCGCCGGATATTCGATCCACGTTTTCGGGCAATGCCGTGTTGAGCGCCCCATGCTGACCGCCCCATGTTGACAGCAGAAGAAAACGATCTGCTGACCCGGGTCGAGGGCGACGCCCCGATGGGCCGGCTGATGCGCCGGCACTGGACGCCGGTCTGCCTGGTCGAGGAAGTCGCCGAGCCGGACGGCACGCCCCTGCCGGTCGAGGCGCTGGGCCAGCGCATGGTCGCCTTCCGCGACAGCAAAGGGCGGCTCGGCCTGCTCGACGAGAAATGCCCGCACCGGGGCGCCTCGCTGCTGCTCGGCCGCAACGAGGAATGCGGCCTGCGCTGCCTGTATCACGGCTGGAAATATGCGGTGGACGGCCAGTGCGTCGCCATGAGCTCCGAGCCCGAAGGCAGCATGCTGATGGAGAAAGTCCGGGCGCGGGCGTATCCGGTCGTCGAATGGGGCGGTTTCGTCTGGGCCTGGCTCGGCGAGCCCGAGGCCGCCCCACCCTTCGACCCGCCGGCCTTCGCGCCGCGGGACGATATCGACATCGCGATCCTGAAGATCCGGGTGCCGTGCAACTGGGCGCAGATCCACGAGGGCCAGATCGACAGCGCCCATTCCTCCAGCCTGCATTCGTCCGACATGGTCCCGGCCCGGGTGACGCGCGCCTCGGCCGACGACAAGTCCTGGTACAGGCCGTCGACCGACAAATCGCCGCGCATGCAGATCGAGCGCACCAGCTACGGCTTCCACTACGTCGCGATCCGGCGGCCGGTGAAGAACGCGGCGACCCACAACTATCTGCGCGTCACCGAATACGTCGCGCCCTATTATTCGCTGATCCCGCCGAACGACCGGCACCGGGTCGCCAGCGTTATCGTGCCGGTCGACGACGTGAACAGCGTCTTCTACTTCATCGCCTGGGATGGGCCGGACGTGCCGACGACGGAGGAATGGCGAGCCTTCCACCATACAAGGCGCGGCATCGACCTGACCGACGGCTGGGCGCCGCGGGGCACGCTGGACAACCGCTTCCTGCAGGACCGCGACGCGATGAAGGCGGGCAGCTTCACCGGCATCGAGGGCATCCCCAACCAGGACGTCGCCATGTGGGTCTCGCCCGGCCCGATCGTCGGCCGCACGAACGATATCCTCGGCGCGTCCGACCTGGCGGTTGTCGAGTTCCGCAGGATGATGGTCGATGCCGCCCGCGCCGTCGCCCGCGGCGAACCCGCCATCGGCACGACGGAGCCGCGCACGCCGCAGGCCGCGATCCGATCCCTCGAAGGCATCTACCCGAAGGACGAGGACTGGCGCACCCTGAGCGCCGCCGGCTCCCCGGCCCGGCAGGCGGCGGAGTAGGAAAGGCGTTCCCGGAATGGCGCCAGAGTAGAAAAATCGATTGCTGCTCGATGTGCGACTGGCCGAGGCGACACGCAGCGGCTTGCTGACGCCGCCCGCCCTATCGGCTGCGGGACTGGTGCCGAGCACGAGACCGGTCACCCGACTGCAAGACATTCCGGACGAACTGGCCGCCGACAGAAGCGAGCGGTGATCTGCCTCCGCCCCTCGATTGCGCCCGCAGAACTTTCCGTCGAAGACCGGCTCTCGGGCGCCGCCTACCGCCCGGCGCCGACCATCGCCCGCACCTGTTTCATCGTCAGGAACATCCGCGCCGGATTGCTGGCGAAAGCGGTAAAGCCGAAACCTTCGTACCAGCCCCTGCGACGTGCGAACGCGGTTTCGCCGCCGTCCGCGACGACATCGAGCAGGATCGCGTGGCAGCCGGCCATGTCGGCAACCGCGCACGCCTTTTCGAAGACGTGATGCATGAGGATGCCGCCGAGTCCCTTGCCCTGCGCCGCCCGGTCCACGGCAACCTGGCCCAGGAACAGGACCGGAAGCTCCCCGTGGGCCGGCGTGCCGCGGAGCCGGCGTTCGAGTTCGTCCGCGTTCATCGTGCCCAGGGAGATCGCATGATAGCCGAGGATGCGTACACTGCCGTCCTCGACCGCGACATGGACGCGGATCATGTCGTCCCGCTGCTGCTTCCGTGCGCTCAGTTTGAGATAGTTGTCGAGGCGAGCGACGCCGCAATCGAAACCGGCGCGGTCGTGCCGCGCCGGATCGAACCGTTCGATCCGAAGCGCCGGCGGCTCAGTCGGCACTGACGACGCGTTCGCGGTAGTTCCGGGCCGCCTCCAGGGCGCGCGGCGTCGGCGCGGGCGGGGCGTCGAGCGCCGCGGCGAAAAGCCGGGCGTCCTCCCCGGTCAGCTCATGCCGGGACTGCCTTTCGAGCACCTGCATCGCCTCGCGTTCGATCGCGGCGCGCAGGAAGGTCGATTTGTCGACTCCGAGCGAGCGCGCGGCGCGCTCGATCAGCGCGGCCAACCGCTCGTCGTGGCGCAGTTGCGTGGTCTTGCCGCGTTTGCCCGAAGCGCCCGGACCGGTGTCCAAGTTCAGCATGCTTACCTCTTTATTGCGAGCAGTATGTAATGCACTTCGCACTACAAATAAACATCGGAGCAACGCCATCGATCGTTTTTTGGCAGGCGCACCGGATGCGCCTGAACCCGGCCGGGACAATCGGGTGGCGCGGGCGGCAGGGGGTAGTTAGGCTTGGCGGCGATAGCGCTACGGTGGGAGACGGATATCCGTCATGGGCCGGGAAAGACCGATGAACCTGCAACTCAAACCGCTGCCGTCGCACCGCCACACCGGCGATGTGCCGACTCGCGGGGTGCATCATCTGGCGCTGACCACCGACGATATGAAGGCCACCGTAGAATTCTATGTCGGCGTGCTGGGGATGCCGCTGGTCCATGCCATGAAGGTGCCGCCGGGCCTCGGCACCGGGCCGGGCAACCGGGGCAACCCGCCTTACGAGGAAATCCGCCACTATTTCTTCGATATGGGCAACGACGCCCTGATGGCCTTTTTCGAAATTCCGAAGGGTGCGGAGCCGCAGACCGACCGCAACGCCATCGGCGGCATGCAGCATGTCGCGATCTCCTGCACGCCGGCGCGCTTTCGGGACATCCTGAAGCGGCTGGAGCGGCACGGCGTGGCGAACAGCGGCCCGATCGAGCAGTTGCCGGGCATGGTCGGCGTCTATCTGCGCGATCCCAACGATATCCGGCTCGAGTTCGCTTGCCAGCCGGCCCAGGGCGCGGACCAGCGCAACATCGAGGCCGTCACCCAGACGAAGGCCGAGGCTGCGGCCGAACTCCTGACCCTGGACGGAGTCGACGCCGCCTGGCTGGCCGCCTATGCCGGCAACCTGCCTGAGGACTGAGCGACTGCTGCGCCCAGTTCGTGCCGGAGCAGTTTACCGGCCGCGTTGCGCGGCAGGGGTGATTCCGACACCTCTACCTGCTGCGGGATCTTGTAGCGGGCGAGCCGGCCCGCGCAGAACCGCGCCAGTCCGGCCGCATCCGGGGCGACGGCGCCCGCCACCGCCACGATCGCGGCGGCCGGGATCTCGCCCCATGTCTCGTCGGGCCGGCCGACGACCGCCGCTTCGGCGATTGCGGGGTGGGCCTCCAGCACCGCCTCCACCTCCGCCGGGTAGATGTTCTCGCCGCCCGAGATGATGACATCCCGGCTCCGTCCCCTGATCCAGAGATAGCCTTCGCTGTCGAGGTTGCCGACATCGCCGGTGCGGTACCAGTCGCCGGCGAACGCCTCGGCGGTCGCCGCCGGATTGCGCCAGTAGCCGGCGAACAGGTGCGGCGCGCGCACCTGGATCTCGCCAACCGCGTCCGCCGGCAGCGCCCGGCCAGCCCCGTCGGCAATGCGCAGATCGGTGTGGAAAAAGGGCAGCCCGGCCGAGCCGGCCTTCGCCTCGGCATGGGCGAGGTCGACAACCGTGGCCGGCCCGCCGGTCTCCGTCGTGCCGTAGGTCTGCACGACCGGCACGCCGCGCCGCCCGAAGGCCCGGATAAGCTCCGCCGGCACCGGCGCGCCGCCGGCCATGATCCAGCGCAGGCTCGACAGATCCGACTCGGCAAATCCCGGCGCGTCGAGCAGGCCCTTGAGCATGGCGGCGACAGCGAAGAAATGGTCGATCCGCTCATCCGCGATCAGCGCGAGGATAGCCTCCGGCTGCCAGGCCGGCGGCAGGACCGCCGTCGCGCCCATATGGACGAAGAAGGTGACGAAGGACATACCGCCGACATGGAACATCGGCACCGGAATCAGACCGATATCGCGGCGGCGATAGTCGAGGGTGTAGGCCATGGTCGCCGAGGTCCAGACCATGGCGGTGTGGGTCATAACCGCGCCTTTGGGCCGGCCGGTCGTGCCCGAGGTGTAGACCAGCAGCAGCGGATCGTCGGCGACCGCCGGCGTTTGCCCGCACACCGCGCCGGCCGCGATCGCCGACTTTCCGGCGGCCGGCCGATCCGGGGGTAGCGGCATCGGCGCTTCGCCGAAGCGCCAGACCTGCCCGATCCCGACCCGCTCCGCGAGGCTATCGGCCAGCCCGGCGAAATCGGCATGGACGATTAGCAGCGCCGGTTCGGCGTCCGCCAGAATCCAGGCCAGTTCGTCTTCGCTCAGCCGGACATTGAGATTGCACAGGATGGCGCCCCGGCGCGCCGCGCCGTAGTACAGCGCCACGCCCTCGGCGCTGTTTCGGGACAGGACCGCGACCCGGTCGCCCTTCCCTACCCCGGCAGCGGCGAAGGCATCGGCAACCGCCACGGCCCAGGCCTGCAGTTGTCCGAATGTCAGGCGGAGCGATCCCGCCACCAGTCCCGGCGTATCCCGGTCGAGCAGCGCCCGGCGCTCCAGCAGGGCGCCGACCGTCGGCACGGGGCCGGATTCTTCTCCGGTATCGGTCACTGCGTCTTGGAGGATGAGCCGGATGGCGCGGTTTCCTTGAACGGGCCGTCCCGCGCCTGGAGAAAAGCACGCATGCCCTCCTTCTCCAATATCTCCAGGAGCGCCCGCTGCTCGGGGAAATCGCCGCCGATCACCAGAGCGTCCGCCAAAGCATGCTGCCGGATCGCTGCGGTGAAGCCCATCGCATCGTAGGCGGCGCGCAGGCTGCGCTTCTTCATCTGCAATCCCCAGGGCGGCACCAGCGCGAGCCGCGCCGCCGTGCGCATGGCCTCTTCGGCCAGCGCCTCCGGCGCCACCGCCGCGTTCGCCAGACCCAGGCGGACCATCGCTGCCGCATCGAGCGCGTCGCCGGTGTAGTAGAACTCGTGCGCCGCCTTCGCATGGGTCAGGAACGGCAGGATCAGGAAGGGCGAGAGAGCGCCGTGGCGGATCTCCGGCTCCGCCAGCCGCGCGGTCTCCGACACGATGGTCAGGTCCGCGGCCATGGCGATGGCGGCCCCGGTGCCGACCGCGTGTCCGTTGACCGCCGCGATCGCCGGCTGGCGCAGGTGCCAGATCTTGAGGAACAGATCGGTGTTGGCGCGGATCAGGGTTTCGAGGGCGGGGATCGACGTGTCCTCGATCAGCGACAGGTCCCAACCGGTCGAGAAGGCGCGCGCGCCCGCCCCGGTCAGGATCACGGCGCGCACATCGTCATCGGCCTCGAACCCGTCGAGCGCGTGTATCAGCTCGCGATCGGTAATCGTCATGCGCAGCGCGTTCAGCTGGTCCGGCCGGTTAATGACGATCCGGCCGACCGTGCCGCCGCGCTCCAGACTGTGCCGTTCGACGAGAATGTCCCGGTAATCCACGTTGCCGTCTCCCTGCACACGATCCGGCCGGGCGGCCGGAAAATCTTTCACGGCGTCACATTTTGGACTAGCATATGAAACGGTTACGAATACAGCCCAAGCGGGCTTCCCGCGGTTGTCCTCACATCACGGAGGGAGAGTTTGGACATGTTTCGCACGATGATTTCCGTCGCGGCTGCAGCGGCCGCGACTGCTGTTCTGGCTGTCAGCGGCGTCGCCCAGGCGGACACCACGATCCGGCTGGAAACCTATGCCGGGCCGCGCCACGCCATGAACACCAACGGCTGGCCGACCTGGATCAAGGATCTCACCAAGGCCAGCAACGGCAAGATCAAGGTCCGGATGACCTACCCGCCGATCAACCCGCGCGTCCTCTACGACCGGGTGCGCGACGGCATTGCGGACATGGCCTGGATCACCCACGGCTACACGACCGGTCGCTTCGTGCTGACCCAGATGATCGAACTGCCCGGCGCCGACGGCAATGCCGAGCAGATGTCGCGCGCCTTCTGGCGCACCTACACCGGCCGCTTCGGCAAGCGCGACGAGCACAAGGGCGTGCAGCTGGTGGCGCTGTTCACCCACGGCCCCGGACTGGTGCATTCGCGCGGACCGATCGCCAACATCGGCCAGGTCAAGGGCATGAAGGTGCGCACCGGCGGCGGCGTGCAGAGCCAGATCGCCAAGCGGCTCGGCATCGTCAGCGTGTCCGCCCCGGTGACCAAGGCGCAGGAAATCCTGCAGCAGGGGGTCGCCGACGGCATCTTCTTCTCGATCGAGACGATCTACAGCTTCAAGCTGGGCGGCGTGGTCAAGAATCACTACGCGCTGCCGGGCGGCCTCTATTCCGCCAGCTTCGCAGTGGTGATGAACCAGCGCAAATACGACAGCCTGAGCGCGGCGGACAAAGCCTCGCTGAACAAGGTCGGCGGCGAGCACATGTCCGGCATCATGGGCCGGACGTGGGACGGCGCCGACAAGCTGGCGGTTGAAAAGCTGACCGCGGCCGGCAACAAAGTCGGCGCCTTCGACGCCGCAACCGCCAAGGCGGTCAAGGCCAAGCTGGCCGGTCTCGACAACTGGTGGATCGAGCGGGCCGTGGCCGAGGGCGCCAAGGACGCCGCGGACGTGCTGAAGGCGCTGCGGGCCGAGGTCCAGAAGGTCAAGAAGGGCATGTAGGCCGCCGGCGCACCCGCGCCCCGCCGCCATGCCGAGCGCTTCGGCCGAACCCGCGACACAGCTTCCGCCAGCCCGCTTCACCCAGGGGATTCACCGGGTCTCCGGCGGGCTGGCGGGGCTGTTCCTGTTCTTCATCATGCTGGTAAGCGTGGTCGACGTATTGGGCCGCGAACTGCTCAACGCGCCCCTGCCGGGCGGCTCGGAGATCACCGAGGTGCTGATGGCGGCGCTGATCTATGCCGGCCTGCCTTCGGTATGCCGGCAGGAAAGCCACGTCACCATCGACCTGCTCGATCCGCTGACGCCGGAAGCCCTGGTGCGGCCGCGCCAGATCGCGATCAACCTGGTCTGCGCCGCGATCCTCGCCGTCCTCGCCTGGCAACTCTGGCTCTACGCCGTCAAGATCGCCGATTACGGCGACGTCACGGAATATCTGCGCCTGCCCCAGGCGCCGCTGATCTACTACATGGCGGTGCTGGCCGGGGTCGGCGCGCTGATCTTCGTCGCCAACGTCGGGCGCTATCTGCGCGGCCATACCGAGCCGGCGCCGGGGCTGATCTAGCCCGAAGCCGCCAAAGCCAGCCATGCTCGCCGCCGCCCTGGGATTTGCCGTCCTTCTGGTCCTGGTTTTCCTGCGCCTGCCGATCGCCTTCGCCATGGCGCTGGTCGGCGCGGTCGGCTACGCGATCCTGATCGACTGGCCGCCCGCCTTCTCGCTGATCGCGCAGATCGCCCGCGACACGGCGGAATCCTACGCCCTGTCGGTCGTGCCGCTGTTCATCCTGATGGGCAACTTCGTCAGCCGGGCCGGCCTGTCGGAACAGCTTTACACCGCGTCCAACGCCTTCCTCGGCCACCGCCGGGGCGGCCTGGCGATGGCGACCATCGTCGCCTGCGGCGGCTTCAGCGCGATTTGCGGCTCGTCGCTGGCCACGGCGGCAACCATGGCCAAGGTAGCGATGCCTTCCATGCGCCGCTTCGGCTATGCCGACAGCATCGCGACCGGCTCGATCGCCGCCGGCGGCACCCTCGGCATCCTGATCCCGCCCAGCGTCGTGCTCGTCATCTACGGCCTGATCACCCAGTCCGACGTGAGCAAGCTGTTCGCCGCCGGCATCCTGCCGGGCATCGTCGGCATCCTGTTCTATGTCGGCGCAGTGCAGTTCATGATCCGCCTGAAGCCGGAATTGGGGCCGCCGGGCGAGCGGACGGCCTGGCCGGCGCGCTGGCGGGCGCTGCGCGACGTGTGGGGCGTGGTGGTGCTGTTCGTCGTCGTGATCGGCGGCATCTATGTCGGCGCCTTCACGCCGACCGAGGCGGCGGGCATCGGCGCGTTCGGCGCGCTGCTGTTCACCCTGTTCAAGAAAGTGCTCGACCGGCGGATGCTGTTCCGGGTGCTGGCGGAGACCGGCGTCACGACCTCGATGCTGTTCGTGGTGCTGATCGGCGCCCTGATCTTCGCCAACTTCATCAACGAAACCGGGATGCCGAACCAACTGGCGGAATTCGTGCGCTCGCTGGAGATCGCGCCGCTGTTCGTGATCTTCGGCATCATGGCGATATACATCCTGCTCGGCTGCGTGTTCGAGAGCCTGTCGATGCTGCTGCTCACCGTGCCGGTCTTCGTGCCATTGATCGTGGCGCTGGCCGACGGCCTCGGCATGACCAAGCCGGAGGTGCTGATCTGGTTCGGCATCGTGGTGGTGGTGGTGACCGAAATCAGCCTGATTACGCCGCCGGTCGGCCTCAACGTCTACGTCCTGCGCGGCGTGCTGCCGGATGTCAGCACCGGCACCATCTTCGCCGGCGTCACGCCCTTCTGGTGCGCCGATATCCTGCGGCTGACCCTGATCGTCCTCGTGCCGCCGCTGTCGCTGTTCGTGCCGTCGTTGCTCTGAGGCCGCGCGCGCTACTGTCCTGGCCGGTGGCGCGCGGTCGAGCGCTTGTAGTGTCCCTGGACGATGCGGTCGATCGCCATGGCGCAGAACAGGATGGCGAGGCCGGCCAGCATCCCCTGGCCCTTGGCCGCGTACTGGAGCGCGATGAGTACGTCCTGGCCCAGGCCCTTGGCGCCGATCAGCGACGCGATCACCACCATCGACAGGCACATCAGGATGGTCTGGTTGACCCCGGTCATGATCGACGGCATGGCGAGCGGAATCTCGATATCCTTGAGCAGGGTCCACCGGGTGCAGCCGAACGCGGTTGCACCTTCCTTGATATTTTCCGGCACGCCGCGAATCCCGAGCGCTGTGAGGCGTATGACCGGCGGCATCCCGAATACGAGCGTCGCCAGCACTCCGGGCGGCTTGCCGGTGCCGAAAAAGGCGATGATCGGGATCAGGTAGACGAACGCCGGCATCGTCTGCATGAAATCCAGCACCGGCAGGGCCGCGTTATAGGCCTTCTGGTTCTTGCCGAACCAAATTCCGAGCGGAATTCCGAACAACACGCACAGGAAGGCGGCGGCGCCGAGCAGGGCGACCGTCACCATGCTGGTCTCCCACAGGCCGAACAGGGCGAGGTAGGCGAGCGCAGCGGCGGTAAACACTGCGACCCGCGGACCCGCCAGGCGCCACGCAACGACGATGATGACCGTCATGACCACCGGCCACGGCGCGTCGACCAACACCGTTTCCAGACCGTCCAGAATCGTCCTGATTGCCGTGACGACGCCGTTGAAGACGCCTGCGCCCTCGATCGACAGCCAGTCGAAGCCGGCGTCCAGCCAGTCCGACACGGGCGCGTAATAGAGCTTTTTCCGGATCGGAAGGCCGGCGATATAGGGTTCGAGCGCCGGATCGATCTTGCCGACCGTGAAGCGGTAGAGCGTGAGCGGCACGATCGCCAGCCACAGCAGGCCGGCCAGCCCGGTCCTCGTCCAGCTTATGCCGGCGGCCGTTCCGGCCGGGTTCGCGCGCCAGATCAGATACTGCTTCTCGTAGCGCGTGTTGGCGTAGAAACCCTGCACGAGGCGCAGGCCGGCAAGCAGAGCGAGGCCGACGAGCAGAAACGTCGTCGCGCCCCCGGCCGCAAGCGCCGCTTCTTCGGCGACGCGGACGGCGATTTTCTTCAGGTTCTCCGCGCGGTTCAGGAATGAAGCGGCGTCGGGATCGCCGGCGAGCTTCGCGGCCTCGTACTTTGCCATGAATTCGTCGGACTTGAGGGTGAGCCTCTCCAGCCGGGCCAGCTTGTCCGCCCCGAGATCGCCCCACCAGCCCCTGCCGATCTGGACGAAGGCGAGCGCCTCCAGCACCAGAAACATCCAGAAGAACCCCCACAGGCCGCGGGACGCGCCCCAGAAGGGGCCGGCGAGCGCGGCCGCCGTATTCCAGGACCAGGGGAAGCGGGTGGCCGACTGGATCTTCCCGAACTCCCGGCTGTAGTACCCTTGCCGGGTAACGACGAATTCGCCGACCGAGCTGGCGAGCCGGCCCGGCCCTTCGCGATTTTCGGTCTGTTGCATCAGTTGTCCCCGCCCTTGATTCCCTTGAGCAGCGTAGCCTTGTCGATCACGCCCACGTCCCTGCCGCCTTCAGCGATGACGATGGGCTGATCGGTCGTGGTCGAAATGTCGATGAGTCCGCTGAGGTCGATATCGTGCGGCGCCCTCGGGGCCCGGCTCAAATCTTCGCCGGGACGCGGTCGGTACGCCTCGATCCGCTCCATGACGGTGTGGGCGAAGATCAGCTTCAGCGTGGAGATGCCCTCCACGAAATCGCGCACATAATCGTCGATCGGGTTGGTGACGATGTCCTCGGGCGTGCCGATCTGCACGATCCGCCCGTCCTTCATGATCGCGATCCGGCTGCCGATACGGATCGCCTCGTCGAGATCGTGGGTGATGAACACCGTGGTCTTGGTCAGCTCGGCCGACAGCGCCATGAACTGCTCCTGAAGCTGCCGCCGGATCAGCGGGTCCAGGGCGGAAAACGGCTCGTCCATCAACAGGACCTCGGGGTCCGACGCGAGCGCCCTGGCGAGGCCGACCCGCTGCTGCATGCCGCCCGACAGTTCGCTCGGAAAGCGGTCCTCGTAACCGTCCAGATTGACGAGGCTGAGGCAGCGCTGGGAGACCTCCCACCGCGTCGATTTCGGCTCGCCCTGCACCTGGAGCGGGAAGGCGACGTTGTCCCGGACCGTGCGGTGCGGAAACAGCGCCATGTGCTGGAAAACCATGCCGATCTGGGCGGCGCGCAGCTTCCGCAACTCGCCTTCTCCGAGCGCCAGCACATCCCTTCCGAGCACTTCGATGCGGCCGGCAGTCGGCTCGATCAGCCGGTTGATATGACGAACCATCGTCGACTTTCCCGAGCCCGACAGTCCCATGACGCAAAAGATTTCGCCCCTCGGAACGTCGAAGGAGCAATCCGCGATGCCGACCACGCATCCGAACTCTTCGAGCACCTGCGCCTTGGTGAGGCCGTCCTGCGCGATGGCCTGCATCGCTTCCCCGGCGCGCGTGCCGAAGATCTTCCACACGCCGTCCAATCTGATGACCGGTTCACTCAATCGGGATCGCTCCGTTGTGGCCGGATTGCCGCTCGCCGCGGCGCGGCCGGGCCGGCCGGGCGGCGGGCCTTCCGGTCGTTCGCTTTTGCTGGATTTGCCGGGGAGATGATGTATTCACGGTCATGATCGAATCCAGAAAGTAAGCACATGACCGGCACCGCTTCCGCACCGCGCCGATGGGGTCTCCCGAACGATTACGGGCCGCTCAGGGACGTCCTTCTCGGCACGCCGGCATTCTACCGCTGGATCGACGCCGGCCCGATCACGATGCGTACACTGAACAACCAGGAGCGCACGGGCATCGAATTCAATTTGCAGACGGCCATGTCGCAACATGCCGAGATGGTCTCGATCTTCGAGTCGAACGGAGTCAGCTGCCACTACCTCGACGCCGACGAGGTTCTGCATCGCAACTTCTTCGCGCGCGATTCGAGCGCCATGACGCCCTGGGGGGCCATTATCTGCCACATGCAGCTCAAGAGCCGGCGCGCCGACTATGTGACCGCCATCCGCTTCTATCGGGAAAACGACATTCCGATCTGGCGCTACGCCACCGCCGGCCATTTCGAGGGCGGCGACTTCAACATCCTGGAGCCGGGTTTCGTCCTGATCGGCTACAGCGGCGAACGGTCCGAACGCGAAGGCTCGGAGCAGGTCGCGCAGTGGATGCGGGAGCAGGGATGGGAGGCGGTCGTCGCGCCCATCTCGCGGGAGTTCATCCATATGGACGGCCTGGTGGTGCCGCTTGCGCCGAAGTTGCTCGTGGCCTGCGTCGACGCGCTGGAGGACTGGCTGGTGGCGCTGCTGCGCGGGCGCGGCTTCGAGTTCGTGGAAGTCGGCTACGCCGAAGCAAAGAACCTCGGCGTCAACCTGGTCGCGCTCGGCAACGACCGGGTCCTGTCGATGCGCGGGGCGGAAGACCTGAACGCACGAATGCGGGCCATGGGCTTCGAGGTTTTCGACCCGGATATGTCGATGTTCACCCTGGGCGGCGGCGGCGTCCATTGCCTGTGCCAGGCGCTCTGCCGGGACGAGGCGTAGCCGAACCGAAGACGCCGCGCAGGACCGGAACCCGGGCGGCGGTCGCCCACGCACCGCGAGGGCGGGGACCGGGCCCGGTCCGACACCGCCGGCCGGAGCGCGCCGGAATCGATAACGGGAGCCGGTCCGCAGAAAAAAGGGCGATCCCGAGGGATCGCCCGAGTTTCGGACCCGTCTGGCCGATTGAAGCGAACGCCACGGTCCGCACCGATAGGCCACGGCCGCCCGGAGGATATGTGCGCCAAGGGTGCAACGGCTCCCGGAATTCTATTTCATCCAGGAATCGACGAGCTTGGCGTTTTCCTTCGCCCATTGCTTGGCGTAATCGGCCGCGCTCATCTTCTTGACGACGAGGGCGAAGGTCATGCGGGAGACCAGGTCGGTGGTCAGCTTGACCTTGCTCAGCAGGGCCGCGGCTTCCGGATGTTTCTTTTCCAGGGACGCCGCGTAGTGCACATGCAGATGGGCCAGGTCCCAGGCAACCGGCGCGCTCGATTTCTCCAGCCATTGCGGGTCGTCGGTCGGCTGAATGATCTTCCACTTGGAGGCGTCGTATTTGGGCTCCTTCAGGATCACCAGGTCGTGCAGCGCGAACATGTGGTTGGGCGTGTAGCAGTAGAAGACGTGGTTGGCGTTCTTCGCGACGGCGGAGTCGACATTGGCCATCGCCAATGCCTCGTCCATTTCGAGCAGTTCCATGGTCTCGTCGTAGCCGTAGCTCTTGGCCCGGATCTTCTCGATATTCGTGGAGGCCCAGCCCGACGCTCCGACCCAGACTTCGCCCCGGCCGTCGCCGTTGGTATCGAAGTTCTTCGCCATATCGGGATCGGCCAGATCGGCCACCCTGGCAATGCCGGTCCGCTTCGCGGTCGCTTTCGTCACGCACATGCCCTGAAACGAGGGCACGCCGTTCGGGCTCATCCTGACGGTGCCCCTGGACTTGACGAACTTGTTGTGGAGGTTGGTCTGGTTCGGCAGCCAGACTTCCGGATGCACATGCATGCTGCCCGAATTCATCGCCTCGAAGATGACCGGATTGGTGCCGTTCTGGAGCTCCACTTCGAGCCCGAGATTGTCCTCCAGCACCACTTTGAGGATGTTCGCGGTGGCCGCCGCCGACGGCCAGTTGGGAACGCCGATGACGACATCGGCTGCATGAGCGGGCGAAATACCGACAACAAGCAGGGCCGCCCACAAGGTGCGGCGCAAATTGCGTATCTTCATCGTCTTCTCCTCCGGTTTGTCAGGTGACGTTTGGGCGAATAGAGCCTCCAATCCCGGCTGGATCGCGGCCCGCCCCGATTCCAGCGGAATCCGAAAAGCTGCACCGCAAATCCGTTAGCGGATTCCATGCTACAGAGCAGTGATTGACATGTATAATATCGAAATCGCATTATTTGATGCCTCACGAGCATCAATCGGGCGATGGAAACCCGCCACATCCGATATTTCATCGCCGTCGCGGAGGAGCTTCATTTTCGCCGCGCCGCCGAACGGCTCAATCTCGCGCAGCCGTCGCTCAGCCGCGCCGTCCAGCAGCTCGAGAATTCGGTTGGGGTACGCCTTCTGAACCGGACCAATCGCCGGGTCGAGCTCACCGTCGCCGGCGAAGTTTTTCTCAAGGGATGCCGCCGCGCCGTGGAATCGCTCGAAACGGCGGCCCATCTGGCGCGCAAGTCCGAGGCCGGCGAAGTCGGGCATCTGACGATCGGCTATACGGACTTTGCGATCAGCGGGGTTCTGCCGCAGATCCTGGGACGGTTTCGCCGCGAGTTCCCCGGCATTACCGTCGAGCTCAGCCACATGTTCACCGAGCCGCAGATCGAAGCGCTCGCCCAGGGGACCATAGATTTCGGCTTCATGACCGGGCCGGTTCTCGCGAACGACCTTTCGCATGTGGTGGTGCAGAAGGACCGGTTCGTCGTCATCCTTCCGGAAAATCACCGGCTTGCCGGGCGGGAGGCCGTGCCGTTAGCCGAATTGAGGGACGAACCGTTCGTGGCCGGGGCGGTGCGCTGGTGGAGCTTTTATCAACGGCACATGGAAGCGCTCTGCCAGTCGGCCGGTTTCCGCCCGAAAATCGTCCAGGAAGCATTCAACAGCGAAAGTATTTTCGGATTTGTCGCGGCCAACATCGGCGTGACCATTCACCCGGAATGCGCGCGGAACTACATCCGCAAAGGCATTGTCATAAAAGACCTCGAATCCGAAGAACGGGTCTTGCCGACAGAGGTCGCCTGGGTGACCGGCGCGGAAACCCCGGTCATGCAGGTCTTTATCCGATTTCTCGACAGGCTGGAGACAATCCTCCAGACGCAGGACTGCGAGAAATCTGTCGACGACAACGGACGCTGACGCGCCCTTCAGCCGGCCTTCTTGCGGTAGGCGTGGTTGGCGTTGAAGCTGGCGGTCAGGAAGTCGCCCCACACCACCGGATCGTAGCGCGGCGGGTTGCCGGGGCCGGTGCAGCTTTCCAGGCAGGAAACCTCGGTCTCGAAATCCGGATCGAAGAAGAAGGGCAGCGAGTAACGATCCCGCCCCGGCGCGTTGAGCACCCGGTGCACGGTCGAGCGGAAGCGGTCGTTGGTCCAGCGCATCAGCATATCGCCGATATTGACCAGGAACACGCCGGGCCGGTTGGGCGCGTCGATCCAGTCGCCGGCGCGGGTCTGCACCTGCAGGCCGCCGACATCGTCCTGCGCAAGAATGGTGATAAAGCCGAAATCGCTGTGCGGCGCTGCGCCGAACCGGTCCGGGTCGGCTTCGGCCGGCGCCGGCGGGTAATGCAGGGAGCGCACAAAGCCCATCGGGTTGCGGTAGCACGCGGCGAAGTAACCGTCAGGCAGATCGAGCGCGGTCTCGAACAGGGGCAGCAGCCGCAGGCCGAGGGCCGACATGGCCGCGTGGAAGCCGCCGAGCGCGTCCCGGAAGCCGTCCGGCGCGTCCGGCCACGGATTGACTCCGTGCAGCGGTCGCCCTTCCACGACCGCGGGGTCGTCCTCCGCCAGGTCTGGGCCGATCAGGTAGGATTCGCTGAGATTGGGCTTGGCCGCATCGGCGCGGTGCTGGTCCGCCATCGGCAGATAGCCGCGATGGCCCATATTGACCCGCACCGCCATCTTGTCGGCGAGCGGCAGGTCGAAGAAGCACTGGGACGCGGCAAAGGCCGCCTCGACGGCTCGCCCCGGAACGCCGTGGTTGGCGATGCCGAAAAAGCCGATCCCCTCCAGCGCCGCGCAGATATCCGCCGCCGCCGCAGCCCGGCCCGCCGCGCTTCCGGCGAGATAGTCGCGCAGGTCGACAATGGGTATTGCGGACGCCCGAACGCCGTTCATCGTGCCTTCCCCGCTGGAGTCGTTTCAAATCCTATCTCAAATACCTTCTGTCAGAAACCCGCCGCTGATAGCATGCCGCGCGAACGCGCCGGCGGGCGCAACAGCGGCGGAATCGAATGCAGATCTTCCATCCCACCACCGTCGACGAAGTCATCGGCCTGCTCGCCGCCCATGATGAGGCGCGCTGCCTCGCCGGCGGCCAGACGCTGGTGGCGATGCTCAATCTCGGCCTGCTCGATCCGCCGGCCCTGATCTCGCTGCGCAAGGTCGCCGGCCTCGACCGCCTGATCCGCCATGCCGACGGCGGCGTGACGATGGGCGCGACCGTGACCCAGGCAGCGCTCGCCGCCGCCGATCTGCCCGGCGCGCTCGCCGTCCTCGGCGAGGCCGCGCAACAGGTCGCCCATCCGGCGATCCGCAATTTCGGCACCGTCGGCGGCGCACTGTGCCACGCCGATCCGGCGGCCGACCTGCCGCCCGCCTTCGTCGCCGCCGATGCCCGGATGACCGCCATCGGCCCGGACGGCGAACGCAGCCTTTCCGCCGGGGATTTCTTCGTCGACTATCTGACGACGGCGCTGGCAGACGGCGAAATTCTGACGGAAATCCGCCTACCCCCGCCACCCCCCGGCTCCGTCGGCGCCTACCTCAAATTCGCCCGGGTGGACGGCGACTATGCCACCGTGTCGGTCGCCGTAACGATGACCCTCGAAAACGGCGTCTGCCGGGCGGCCCGGATCGCGCTCGGCAGTTGCGCCGCCCGGCCGCTGCGCCTCGATGCGGCGGACGCGGCGCTGGCCGATACCGGCCTCGACGCCGATTCCGTCGCCCGCGCCGGCGCCCTGTTGCAGGAGGCCGCCGACCCGCTTGCCGACATGCGCGGTACGGCCGACTACCGCCGGCGCATCGTTCCCGGCCTGGTCGCCCGCGCGATCGGGGCCGCCAGGGCCAAAGCGGAGGCCCCGGCATGACCGGCGGCGGCGTGGCGCCGGTCGACCTCACCGTCAACGGCGAACCGCTGACCCTGCTCGCCGGGCCGGGCGCGACGCTGCTCGACCTGCTGCGCAGCCGGGCGCAGCTGACCGGCAGCAAGCAGGGCTGCAACAGCGGAGTCTGCGGCGTCTGCACGGTGCTGGTCGACGGCAAGACGGCGCGGGCCTGCCTGATGCTGGCCGCCGACTGCGCCGGGCGGACCGTCGTGACGATCGAAGGGCTGGACGATGACCCGCACGCCGCAGTCCTGGGCGAGGAAATGGCGAAGGCCGGCGCCGTCCAGTGCGGCTACTGCACGCCCGGCATCGTCGTCGCCCTGACCGACCTGTTCCGCCGCACCGCAGTGCCGCCAGACGCCGCGGCGGTGCGCCATTGGCTGGGCGGCAATATCTGCCGCTGCACGGGCTATGTCAGCATTGTCGAGGCGGCCGTTCGCGCCGGACAGCGCTCCGTCGGCGCCGATATCGAGGCGCGAGCGCCATGACCGCCACCCCCGACGCCATCGGCAAGCGGCTGCCGCGCCGCGACGCCGCCGACAAGCTGGCAGGCGCGGCGCGTTATACCGACGACCTTACCCGGCCGGGTATGCTGCATGCCGCCATTCTCGGCAGCCCATGGCCGAGCGCGCGCATCCTCGCCATCGACACGGCCGCCGCCCGGGCGCTGCCCGGAGTCAAGGCGGTGCTGACGGGCGCCGACCTGCCGGCGCGGCGCTGGGGCCTGTTCGTCTACGACGAGACCCCGCTCGCCGCCGGCGTCGTGCGCTATGTCGGCGAGCCGGTCGCGGCGGTCGCCGCCACCGACCTCGCCACCGCGCGCGCGGCAGCGGCGCTGATCGAGGTCGACTACGAAGAACTGGCGCCGGTCCTGAGTATCGAGGAAGCCCTGAAGGACGGGGCGATTCCGGTCCACCCGGACTTCGACGGCTACGAGAAGCGCCCGGACCTCGGCTTCGAGCGCGTCAACGAGATCGCCCGGCAGGAATTTTCCGAAGGCGATGTCGAATCGGCCTGGGGAAACTGCGACGTCGTCGTCGAAGGCGTCTACGAGGTGCCGTCGCAATCGCACGTTTACCTGGAGCCGGTCTCCGCCATTGCCGAGTTCGACCGCGCCGGCAAGCTGACGGTCCAATCCGCCAACCAGTCGGTCTACAAGGTGCAGGCCACCCTCTCCCGCGCCCTGGACTTGCCCATGTCGAATATCCGGGTCGCCACGCCGGCGATCGGCGGGGCCTTCGGCGGCAAGTCCGGCGTCACGATCCAGCCGCTGGTGGCGCATCTCGCCCGGGCGACCGGTCGGCCGGTCAGGCTGACGCTGACCCGCGAGGAGGATTTCATGGCGATGCGCCGGCGCCATCCGGCGATCGTCCGGGTCCGAACCGGCGCGAAGACCGACGGCACCCTGGTCGCCCGCGATCTCGACATCGTCTACGACGGCGGCGCCTATGCCGAAGACAGCCCGGCGGTGCTCGGTTTCGGCCTGCTGATGGCGCGCGGACCGTACACTATCCCGCACTGCCGGCTGCGCGGGCGCGCCGTCTACACCAACCGCCTGCGCGCCGCCGGCTTCCGCGGCTACGGCAACCCGCAGGTGACCTTCGCGACCGAGGCCCAGATCGACGAGCTGGCCGGCCGGCTGGGCCTCGATCCGGTCGAGCTGCGGCTGAAGAATGCCGTCGAAGCCGGCGGACGCTGGATCGGCGGTCAGACGATTACATCCTGCGGGCTGAGCGAATGCCTGACCGAGGCGCGCGACGCCTCGGGCTGGACGGGGAAACGGCATCGTGCCGGGGCCGGGGCCGGGGCCGACGCCGAAACGGGCGGCAAGCGTCGCGGTATCGGCGTCTCGGCCTTCGCGCACATCTGCGGCCTGCTCGGCACCTCGGCGACCGTGCGCCTGCTCGAAGACGGCACGGTCACGCTGGCCACCGGCGCGGTCGATCTCGGCCAGGGTGCCGAAGCGGTGCTGGCGCAGATCTGCGCCGGCGCGCTGGACCTCGATATCGGGCGGATCAATTCGGCGCCGGTCGACAGCGACGCAGCGCCCTACAACTGGAGCACCGGCGGCAGCCGGGTGACCTACATGGCCGGGCGGGCGGTGGTTCAGGCCGCCGGGGCAGTGCGCGAGCAGATCGTGCGCCACGCCGCCGAGCTGTTCGAATGCGCGCCCGCCGACATCGAGATCAGGCCGGGCGGCCGGGCCGGCATCGTCGGCGTACCGGAAAAGGAGATCGGCTTCGGCGATATCTCGCTGCGGGCGCACTACCGGAGCGGCGGGCCGATCATCGGCAGCGGCGCGCTGGTCTACGATGGCGAGGCGTTCGACACCAAGGAAGCGCTGATCCGGAACTATCCGTTCGAACGCATCGGCACCTATGTGTTCGGCGCCCATGTCGTCGAGGTCGAGGTCGACACGGTGACCGGAAAGGTCGATATCCTGCGCGCCTGGATGGCCCACGATGTCGGCCGGGCGATCAACCCCACCGAGGTCGAGGGCCAGATCCAGGGCGGCTTCGTCCAAGGCGCCGGCTATGCCCTGCTCGAAGAACTGCTGTGGGAGGACGGCCAGCCGATCAACCCGAGCATGATGGACTACAAGGTGTTCGGCGCGCTCGACCTGCCGCTCGGCCTCCACCCGATTATCGTCGAAGACCCGGAGCCCTCCGGCCCGTTCGGCGCCAAGGGCATCGGCGAGCCGCCCCTGGTCGGCGCCGCGCCCGCCATCGCCAACGCCGTCGCCCACGCTACCGGCCTGCGCCTGCGCACGCTTCCCATGACGCCGGAGCGGGTGCTCGACGCCCTCGACGCGGCGGCGATCCGCGACCCGGAGATGCCTGCGCCGGACAGGGATCCGGAGCCAACCCCAGGGGCGTAGGGTTCTAAACCCCTCCCCCACAAAGCCGGCTGAACAGTCGGCGCTGGTCCTCGATTCGGCTTTCGGCCGGCCGGAGTGGCACGATCGGGTATTCGGGGGAATTTCCTCGGGCAGGAGAAATTCAGCCGCCGAACATCTCCTCGATCCCGGCCTTGTACGCGTCGCGCGCTTCGATGCCGAAACAGGCGAAGATCACCCGCTCCAGCGCGCTGCCGCTTTCGAGATGGGCCCGGGTCTCGGCCAGGGCGATGTGCGTCGCCCGGTCCAGCGGATAGCCATAGACCCCGGTGCCGATCGCCGGAAATGCGATGGACCCTGCATTCATTTCCACAGCGATCTCGAAACAGCGGCGATAGCAGCGGGCCAGCAGCTCGGGCTCGCCGCAGTCGCCGCCCTGCCAGACCGGGCCGACCGTGTGAATCACATAGCGGGCGGGCAGGTCGTAGCCGCCGGTCGCCTTCGCGTCGCCGGTATCGCAGCCGCCCAGCGTGCGGCATTCCTCGAGCAGGCGCGGCCCCGCCGCCCGGTGAATCGCGCCGTCGACCCCGCCGCCGCCCAGCAGGGCGTTGTTGGCTGCGTTGACGATGGCGTCGACCGGCAACGTCGTGATGTCGCCTTCGAAAATCTCGATCCGCTCGCGCATCCGGTTTTCCGCTCGGTTGAAACGAGGGACAGGCGCCCGGGCCGCGCCGGTTAACCTTCCGCCGCAGCCTCGGCGGCGGCCTCGACGACCAGCGTCGTGCCGTCGACATCGACGACCGCGATGCGGGTTCCGGCGGCAAGCTCGCTGCCCTGGGGCGCGACGGTGAACCGCCACACGCTGTCGCCGATCTTTACCCGGCCGCGCCCGCCGGACGATGCCGTATCGAGCGTGTGCTGCGTGCCGATCAGCGTCCGGCCGCGCCGATTGAGCGTCGGATGGTCGGTCGGCGCCTGGCGCGCGGAGACGATCCGCCGGCCGATGAAGATGGATATGACCGAGAGCACGGCGAACAGGATCGCCTGGATTTCCCAGCTCATCGAGGGGATGGCGGCGAAGGCGAGGCCGGTAATGACCGCGGCGATGCCGAGCCACAGGAAGATGACGCCGGGCACCAGAACTTCGATCAGCATGACGACGACGCCCAGGGCCAGCCAGTGCCAGATGGAGATCGTCTCCGGCCATTCGATCATCGGTCGCCTCCCCCGGCCTGCCGGTTATTTCTTGGTGGATTTCGGCACCGAACCGCCCGGCGCACTGCCGCCGCCGTCCCCGTCGCCGAAGGCCTGGCGGGCAATCTCGGTGATCCCGCCGACCGCGCCGATCACCCCGGAGGCTTCCAGCGGCATCAGGATAACCTTCTGGTTCCGGGCGCTGCCGATGGTCTCCAGCGCGCCGATATATTTCTGGGCGACGAAGTAGTTGACCGCCTGGATATTGCCCTCGCCGATCGCCTTGGAGACCATTACCGTCGCCTTGCCTTCGGCCTCCGCCTCGCGTTCGCGGGCCTCGGCGTCTCTGAACGCCGCCTCGCGGCGCCCCTCGGCATCGAGAATCTGGGCTTGTTTCTGGCCCTCGGCCTTCAGAATCTCGGCTTGGCGAACGCCCTCGGCCTCCAGAATGGTGGCCCGCTTCTCGCGTTCGGCCTTCATCTGGCGCGCCATGGCCTCGACCAGTTGGATCGGCGGTGTGATGTCCTTGATCTCGATGCGGGTGATCTTCACCCCCCAGGGCGAGGTTGCCTCGTCCACAACCTTGAGCAATTCGGCGTTGATCTTGTCGCGCTGCGACAGCAGCTCGTCGAGGTCCATCGAGCCCATGACGGTACGGATATTGGTCATCGTGAGATTGAGAATGGAAATCTGGAGACGCCGCACCTCGTAGGAGGCCTTGACCGGGTCGAGCACCTGATAGAACACCACCCCGTCCACCGTCACCATGGCGTTGTCTCGCGTAATGATCTCCTGCGAGGGCACGTCCGTGACCTGCTCCATCACGTTTTGCCGCTGGCCGATCCGGTCGACCAGCGGCACGATGAGATGCAGGCCGGGCGACAGCGTCCGCGTATAGCGGCCGAACCGCTCCACGGTGTATTCGAAACCCTGAGTTACGGTCTTCACGCCCATGAAGACGAGCGCGATCGCCAGCACGATGACGACGACGACGAAAATCGAGAAGGGATCGAACATAGTCATAAAGCCTCGCTCTGCGGGCGGCTTCCGGTCAACCGCCGCGCGTGTTCGTTACGTCAGGATATTGGCAGAATCGGCGCCGAAACAATAGAATCCGGCCCGGAAGCGATCCCCGGGGAGAAAGACGGGCTGCCCGCAAGCCGGTCGGGAGGCGGCCCCGTCGGCGGGAAATTCCGAACCGCGGCCTACAGCGTCGCGTGGCGCGCCCTGGCGGCGCGTTCGATCGCCGCCGCAGCGAGCCGGTCCACGCCGAGGGCGTGGCGCAGCATCTGCAGGAGATAGGCCTCTTCCTCTTCGACCTTGCCGTCCGCCGCGGCGATGTCGCAAGCGACCGCATAGACGGTTTCGCGCAGCTTCGGCGGCGTGCCCTCGGCGATCAGGCCCAGAGTCTTCTCCAGGCCGTCCTCGTCGCTCAGCAGCGCAGCGCAATCCCGCGCGGCGGCCGGCAAATCGTCGACCGGAAAATCCCGGAACACCGGCAGGATCGTCACCAGCTGCCCCATGCGGCGCAACTCGGCGTCGGTCATCTCCCGATCCGCCGCCGAAACGATGACCATGGTGTAGATCAGGGCGTTGTGATGCTGGCTCATGCAAGCGGACTCCGCAAAGGCGCCGGCGCCGGCGGCGCGGTGCTCCGGCACTTAGGGGGCCGGCAGGGGGCCGTCAACCGGTCAGGAAATCGCGCGTCCCGGCGATCGCCTCGGCAAGCCCGACGCGCCGGACGTCCACGCCGTCGGGGAAGGCCGCGGTCAGGCGCGTCGGCAGGCGCGAATCGAGCAGGACGAACACCCCGCGGTCGTCCTTGCGGCGGATCAGCCGGCCGAAGGCCTGTTTCAGCTTCAGGCGCGTCTGCATATCGTCCCAGGCCGCGCCGCCGAACCGCTCGCGCCGCGCCCTGTGCAAACGGTCCGGCCGCGGCCAGGGCACCCGGTCGAACACGATCAGGCGCAGCGCGTCGCCCGGCACGTCGATGCCGTCGCGCACCGCATCGGTGCCGAGCAGGCAGGTGTTGCGCTCGGCGCGGAAC